>DASQVJ010000617.1:0-5554 GCA_035640835.1 Bryobacteraceae bacterium | reverse complement strand
CTTCGAAGAGCTCGTCAATAACGGCCGCTCGTTTCAGGTCTGTCAGCGCGGCCTCCGCGATGCCCAGCGCGAGTACGACGCCGCCTTGAACCAGCTCCGTCGCGTCCAGAAAGAACGTCGCAACCGCGAACGCGAGGCGCTCGAAGAGCAGCGTGCCAAAGAACGCCACGAAGCGACCCTCCAGGCCACAGCCGGAATGGGCGAGAAAGTCGCCGAAAAAGTCAGTAAAAAAATCCTGCAACACGAACCCGGCTTGAACCGTAAGTCCAATAAATTCAGCGACACCGTCCTGTTACTCACCGACGAATTTCGCCCCGGCCTACCACCGAAACTCACCCCGCAGCAGGAAGAAGACCTCGGGTTGCAGCAAAAACCGTCCAAGCCCGACCAGGTTGCCTGAAAACCCGTAGTCAGAGGAGCCCCAAAAGGGAGTTTTCCTCGCAGATCTTTGACAATTGAATATTGTTCGGCCAAGCGTACACGCAACTTGTACCCGCTTCCGCCTGACGCAGGGGCTCGAAGAAGCGAGCCGGTTACTCAACGCCTACGCGCGGGCAATTCTGACCTCCGGCTCCTGACTTCCTCGACTTCTAATTTCCTGACTTCCATATTCCCAAGGACTATCAGGGCGAAGCCTTGCGCAACCGACTACCGGTGTCCTCCCCCTCCGCCGTGGAATCCGCCTCCGAACCCTCCGCCATGGAATCCGCCGCCATGGAATCCGCCAAAGCTATGGAATCCGCGCATCGAGTACCCTCGAGTCACGCCGCCACCATTGAAGCCGTTGAAGGCTCCGCCGCGAAAACCTCCGCGCGCGCCAAAGTCGTGCCCACCAAAATCGTGCCCGCCAAAGGTCGCGCGTCCATGGTCGAACCCGTTGCGATCGAAAAACGCTCCGCCATGCGCGATGTAGTTCCTGTGGTTAAACAGGAGGGCGCGGTGACCCCAGTCGAAACCCCAGCTGTGCCAGCCCCAGCCGAATCCGCCAAGAAAGCCTATCCCGAGTCCCAGGCCAAAACCGATTCCAGGTCCGGCCATGTAGAGGCCCGGATACCCATACCATCCCGGCCAGGCAACGATGGGTGATCCATACGCCAGCCACGGATCGTATTGCGGCACGTAAACGATGTCCGGATCCGCCGGCTCAATCACGATTGTCTTTTCGTTCGTGGTCACCGTCTGTTCTGGCGTCGTCCTTAGATTGCCGGCTTCCTCTGCCTTCTGACGCATTACCTGGATGGCGTCCATCACCTCCTGCTGGTGATTTACGTAGGCATCGCCAAGTGAGGAGGTCCAGGACAGATTCTTGTCCATGTTGGCCAGGACTGAGGGGAACTGCGTAAGAGCTTTCACGCTGGGATCCCATAGCTGTTGATCAACCTGCTGCGCCAGGTCTTCACCCGTGAAGCCGGGCTGCTGTTGCATCCAACGATCCGCTTCCACGATCTGCTCGGGATAAGTGGACGCCGCGAGAATCTGAGCCACCAATGAATCCGGGTACAGCGCGATTGGCGCCACAAGCTGCTGCGCTTGCTCCGGAGTCAGTTGCGCCGACTGAACCGGCGCGGGCGCGACTGTTTCATCTTCATCCTCTTGCCAGGCGACCGCACGCGGCAAGGGCAACAGCAGGCAGCAACAAAGAAAACTCGATAAGTACTTCTTGAGGTAATTCACGATTTCCTCCTTGCGGTTGAAGCCGCTCGGAACCCAAAGCTGAAACAGCACTTGCGATTCCAATCTGCTTTGCTTTGTGCGATGGGGCTTTCGTGTGAAACCGCGCAGCATATTCCGTTCAAAGGCGAATCACCATGCTGAGGATTCCGGCAGCCCTCGAGTCCATCGCGGTTTCGGAAGTCCTGAAGAGAGTGCGCCCTTGCGGTACGAGCGTCAACCCGCTTCTGCTCGAACGTGGATAGAATAGCTCCCAATCGGAGGAGCAGAAGCTTGCCACGCAGGATCGTTCTCATTGTGCTCGCGCTCTCAGCAGTCGCGCAGCAGGTTCCCGAGCCTGTCTTTCCCTACGGAGCTGTTTACTTCCGGAAGTCGAACCCGCCGGAAAAGGATTGGGATCGCGATCACAAAACCGCCGCCGAGTCCGGCATGAACATGTTTCGTCACTGGGTGATGTGGTCCGCAGTAGAAGTGGCCCCGGGCAAGTTCGACTGGCGCGACTACGATCGCATGATGGATCTCGAGGCGAAGAACGGCATCAAGACGATCCTCGCCGAAATGATCACGGCAGCGCCCGAGTGGGCCTTCGCGAAGTACCCGGATGCTCGCTTCGAAGCCCAGGATGGCTACAAGGGCGTGCCAACCATCTCTGGCTCAAGTGCGACTGGCGGGTTCCCGGGCTTGTGCCTTGATAATGCAGATGTCCGCACAAAAGCCGAGGGCTTCCTCCGCGCAATGGCTGAGCGCTACAAGGACCATCCGGCAATGTATGGATACGACCTCTGGAACGAAGGCAACACGAGCGGCGGCGGAGGCGGGTACATGCAGACCGCTTCGAGCGCACACATCCCCAACGAACATCGCGGGACGGGCGTAGGCCGGCTCTACTGTTACTGTCCTTCGACGCAGGCTGAGTTTCGGAAGTGGCTACAGAAGAAGTACGGGACCGTCGAGGCACTTGGGAAAGCGTGGAACCGGCACAGCTTTGGCGAATGGGCCAATGTGGAAGCGCCGCGCACAGCAGGACCGTATGCCGACTGGATGGACTGGATCGAATTCCGGGAGGACCGGGCGCACGAGTTGCTGCGATGGCGTCGCGATGTGATACGCTCCGTGGACACGAAAAACCACGTGACCATGCACGGGCTCGCCTACTCGGTCGAGTATTTGCCGTCGGTATCCGCGAACGATTGGCGCGCCGCTGCTGAGGTCGATACGTACGGCTTCACGTGGGTGCATGCGCGGAAGGGCAGCCAGCCGTGGAAACAGTTTCACGCTGTGGACATGATCCGAGCAGCCTCGCGAGGCAAACCGTTCTGGCACGCGGAGCTTCAGGGCGGACCGCTGTGGATGCAATCCGAGGTTGTGAACCGGCCCCTTGACGACGGCCGCAAGCCGGACGAGAAAGATATCCGGATCTGGAACCTGATATCGATGAGCGGCGGGGTCTCCGGTGTCCTCTACCTGCGGTGGCGTCCTCTGCTGGATGGTCCGCTGTTCGGAGCGTTCGGACCATTTGCCATGGATGGATCGCATACGCCTCGCTCCCTGATGGCATCAAAGTTCGCCAAGTGGGCGAACGCCAACCCGGAGCTTTGGAAATCGAATCCGGTCAAGGGCGATGTCGGCATCGTGTTTGTCCCCGAGGCCGAGCGCTTTAACTACGCGCAGCAGGGGAATACGTCGAACTACGCCGAGTCGGCGCGTGGAGCCTACATGGCGTTCTTTGATTCGAACATCCAGCCCGATTGGGTGCACATTGATCACATCGATGAGTACCCGATCGCTTACTTGCCATACCCGGTAATGCTGTCATCCAGCACCGTTGAGAAACTCACCGCGTATGTGAAGAACGGAGGGACGCTCATCAGCGAAGGCTTGGCCGGATACTTTGGCGATGGCGCACACGCCGGCGAAACGCAGCCGAACCGTGGCTTGGAAGAGGTCTTCGGCGTACGCGAGTCAGATGTGGAGTTCACTCCAGACCTGCTCGAGAGCCTCACTTGGAAGTTTGGCGAGCACGTTGTAGGCGGCCGCTTTTTCCGCCAGGTTTATCAGCCGACCACCAGCAAAGCGACCGGTTGGTATATGGACGGCTCCATTGCCGCTGTCGAGAACAGGTTCGGTAAAGGCAGAGCCGTTCTGATGGGCAGCTTTCCAGCAGCATCGTATTTCCGTAAGCAGCAGCCCGGAACTAGAGCCCTCTTCAAAAGTTTTCTTTCGAAGCCGCAGCGAGTGAAGGTGTCCGATCCGTCAGTCGTCGCGCGCCTTCACGAAGGAAGCGGTGGAACATTGCTGTGGGTCATGAATCCAACTCGCCAGGCAAGACCGGTCACGGTCGAGCTAAGCGGAGGCTCGTGGCGCACGGCTACAGATCAGTGGAGTACTCATCGGGCGGAAGTAAAGGGCAGGACCGTCACGTTGAGCGTTGCCGAAAGGGATGCCGCAGTGCTGCGGCTCCAGTAATCACAACTCAAAAGCTGCAGTAATCAGGAGTCAAACAATGCCTCGTGTAGCATTCATCTTGCTGTTCATTACGGCCTGCGCACTCGGTCAGGTCTCCACCGGCACGTTGGTGGGAACGGTACAGGACGCCTCATCCGCCGTGGTCGTCAATGCCAAAGTGTCGCTGCGCCACCTTGCAACGTCGGAGGTTCGCGAGGTGTTCACAAATGAGCGTGGCGAGTTCACCTCGGCGTTCCTTCGCATAGGCGACTACTCGGTCACGGTCGAAATGCAGGGATTCAGACCGAAGACGATCTCTCCGATCACGGTCCGTGTCGATCAAACGGTGAACCTTCCTGTTCAACTCGACATTGGCTCGGTTGCTGAAGCGGTCGAGGTAAAAGCAAGCACCCCACTCGTAGACTCGACGACATCGTCCGTTGGTCAGGTCATCGAAAACAAGAAGATCGTCGATTTGCCTTTGAATGGCCGGAACACGTTTGCATTGGGTCTATTAGCCGGCAATACCGTTCCGGTGTCCGGCATTGGCACCAACCTGCCGTTTGTGGCCGGTGGAGGCCGTTACTCGACAAACGATGTCATGCTCGACGGCATCGATAACAACACTTCCGTCAACCAGAACTCCATCGGCCGAAATGGCATCAACTACACGCCGAGCGTTGATGCAGTGGCCGAGTTCAAGGTAAAGACGAACAACTACAGCGCCGAGTTCGGTCGCTCGGCTGGGGCCATCATCAGCGCCACATTCAAATCCGGGGGCAACGACTTTCACGGTAGCGCCTGGAACTTTCTGCGGAACGAGAAAATGGATGCGAACAACTTCTTCTCGAACGCGGGCGGCGTGCCACGGCAGGCGTTCAAGCAGAACATGTTCGGGTTCACGTTCAGTGGGCCCGTAGTGATCCCGAAAGTTTACGATGGCCATAACAAGACGTTTTTCTTTGCCGATTACGAAGGTCTGCGTCGTCGCACGCAAGCTAGTGGCAGCACGCTCGATATCCCGCCGGTGGCGTATCGCCGCGGCGACTTCTCCGGTTACCGCTCGACCATTTTCGATCCGCGCACTCGCAGAATAGGGCCGAACGGACAAGTGATCGCGGATCCGTTCCCGAATAATCAGATTCCGCAGCAGTTGATTCATCCGGGCGCTGCCGCGACACTCGCACTGTTACCCGAGCCCAACTTCGGGACGCCCGGCTCAGATGCTCGCAATTATTTGCGAATCGCCGCGCGACCATATAACAACAACCAATACGACATCAAGATCGATCAAAAGCTGAGCGATAAGAACACCCTGTTTGGGCGCTTCTCGCGCAGTATGGCGGATGACCTCGACCCTGGAAACTTTGACGGCTTTATCGGCGGGGGCGGCTCCAACATCCGCAATGCCATCAATTCGGTGATCAACGATACCCAC
>DASQVJ010000616.1:0-6872 GCA_035640835.1 Bryobacteraceae bacterium | reverse complement strand
TGTCGAGTAAAGACGAAGTAGATGTTGTGCCGTCGCGAGACGTGGCACGTGGCATGCGTACGACAATTCGCGTTGCGGGTAATACGTATTCGTCGTTGGCATCCGCCAACGCCAGCACCAGCGCATCGATGGCAGTAGCAGTGCAAAATACATCGAGTGCGGTGAACACCGCAACCGCTTCAACTGGCGGTGCCGCTCAGCATACAGGTCGCGCTCTGAAGACGAGCGTTGCAGTCACTGGGCGATCAATCAATCGGAGCGTTCGTTGGCTGAATTTCGGGCGAGCTGCGGCGGAAAGACCTTGAACGCGAGTGGCAATTTCGTGGAGGACTGATATTACAGGAATTCTCGGACAACTCCGGCAGCGGTGTCGACTCCCTGTCCAGCGATGGCCTTCGCGACAATTGGGTAAATGGACGCAACCAGACCCGGAAGAGTCCCACACGCTACTCGGATATAAACTGTACCCATCACGCCTATGACGAGAAGAGATGCAATCGCCGTTGCGTTCGGTCTCGGTGCTCCGAACTTCGGAGCAGATTCGAGGCCGACGCGGCGAGTCCGCCTTCACCGGCTACCCGACAGTGGAATCCAGCCACAAATCGCGGCAGACGATGCTGGAAGTCTGCATGTTCTGTATTATTCAGGCGAGCCCAGGCATGGAAACGTTTTTTATAGCCGCTCAGCGGACGGAGGAGCGACATTTTCACCTGCGTTGCAGGTGAACAGCGTAGGCAGCGCTATTGCAGCCGGCACGATTCGCGGTGCACAAATGTCTTTAGGCAAAGGTGGTCGTGTGCACGTCGCGTGGAATGGGTCATCGGAGGCCAAGCTTCAAGGGCCGATAAATCCAGATTCCGGCAAAGCCGGCTCCGCGATGTTGTATACGCGGATTAACGATGCGGCTGCTGCATTCGAACCGGAGCGGAATTTGATGCACCGTTCCTTCGGACTGGACGGAGGCGGTTCGGTTGCTGCCGACGGTGCGGGAAATGTTTACGTCGCGTGGCACGGAATCCCGACGGATGCGAAGAGCGGAGCTGGGGCTGCCGGTGAAGCGAGACGACAGGTTTGGGTCGCCCGATCCGAGAACGGCGGCCGGACGTTTGTAAGTGAAGAAGCGGCGTGGGAACAGCCGACCGGTGCCTGTGCATGCTGCGGGATGAAGGTGTTTGCGAGTCGAAAGGGTTCGGTTCATGCTCTCTACCGGTCCGCAACGGAAGCTGTTCATCGTGACATTTACTTGATCAGCTCGAAGGACCACGGCAAAAGCTTCCACGGCGGTCTTCTCCACAAGTGGGAAATCAATGCATGCCCAATGAGCAGCATGGATTTTGCTGAGAACTCGAACACGATCATCGGCGCCTGGGAGACGGGCGGTCAGGTCTACTGGGCGCGGGTTGGCGACCGGACGGAAGCAGCGCAGCCAATCGCCGCGCCCGGCAATGCGAAAGGGCGGAAGCACCCTCGCGTTGCGATAAACCAGAACGGAGAAGTTTTGTTTGTGTGGACCGAAGGGACTGGTTGGCAGCGTGGCGGCTCACTTGCGTGGCAAGTATACGACCGTTCGGGCCAGCCAACGTCCGAAAAAGGGCTCACCGCCGGTATTCCCGCCTGGAGCTTTGCTGCCCCCGCAGTGAACTCGGATGGGAGCTTTTCGATCGTATACTGACGCAGTCGCGCGGGCTACAGGCATGCATGATTGAACATTCCCAACCGCCCGTTTCATTTCGCATTGCGGCGAAGGTGGCGATGAACACCAACGCGGCTCAAACGCCGATTAGCGCATTTAATCACTGCAGCCCTTCTCCTGCCTAAAGGTTCACGTGGCGCAACCGGAGGGCATTTGCGATAACGGACACCGAGCTGAAGGTCATCGCGGCACTTGCGATCATCGGGTTGAGCAATAGCCCAAACACTGGGTACAGCACACCCGCTGCGATCGGTACGCCCAATACGTTGTAGATGAACGCGAAGAACAGATTCTGTCTTATGTTCCTCATCGTGGCCTGGCTGAGTCGTCGTGCTCGGAGGATGGCGCGGAGGTCCCCCTTGACGAGTGTCATGGACGCACTCTCGATAGCGACATCTGTCCCGGTGCCCATCGCGATGCCCACATTCGCCTGCGCGAGCGCGGGTGCATCATTGATACCATCACCGGCCATGGCTACGATATGACCGTCCGCCTGCAATCTCTTGACAACGTCCGCCTTCTGATCCGGCAGAACTTCTGCCTCAACCTGGTCGATCCCAAGCTTCCGGGCGACAGCTTCCGCGGTCGTTCTGTTATCGCCAGTCAGCATCACGACCCGAATACCTTCAGCATGCAAGCCTTTGATTGCCTCTGCTGCACCGTCTTTGATCGGGTCGGCTACTCCGATCAAACCGGCCGGTTTGCCGTCGATGGCCACGAACATAACCGTCTGCGCTTCCGACTGCATTTGATGAGCGCGATCGAGAAGCCATCGTGTATCGATCGAAAGCTCTTCCAATAAATGAGCGTTGCCTATGACCACTGAATGTCCCTCCACACGGGCGGTGGCGCCTTTGCCCGTAATGGACCGGAAATCCTCGGCTGGTGCGAGTTGGACGTTCCTATCTTTCGCACCCTGCAGGATTGCGGAGGCCAAGGGGTGTTCACTCGCCTGCTCAACGCTGGCGGCAAGGCGGAGCAGCGTGGTTTCATCAAATCCTTCAGCAGGAATTACAGAGGTGAGCTTCGGTTTAGCTTCCGTCAACGTTCCGGTCTTGTCCACCACGAGGATGTCGACTCTTTCCATGACCTCCAACGCCTCGGCATTCCGAACCAGTACGCCCGCCTGAGCACCACGGCCGGTTCCGACCATAATGGACATCGGCGTAGCCAAACCAAGTGCACAAGGACAGGCAATGATGAGCACTGCTACGGCATTTACCAGTCCGTACGCCATGCGGGGCTCTGGTCCGTACACAGCCCAAACAAAGGCCGTCAGAACAGCAACGAGAATCACCAGCGGAACAAACCAGCCTGCGACGGTATCCGCGAGCCGTTGAATTGGCGCACGCGATCGCTGAGCTTCGCCGACCATTCGAACAATTTGTGCAAGCAGCGTCTCACTCCCGACACGTTCTGCCTCCATAATGAAGCTGCCCGTTGTGTTCACCGTCCCGCCGACGACCTTACTGCCCGGACCTTTTTCGACCGGCAAGGGCTCTCCCGTCACCATTGATTCATCGACGAAGCTTGTCCCCTCGAGCACCACGCCGTCTACCGGCACTTTCTCGCCGGGTCGTACGCGCAATCGGTCGCCCTTTTGCACCTCGGCGAGGATCACATCCTCTTCAGTGCCGTCGGGCCGAAGCCGCCGTGCGGTTCTGGGCGCGAGCCCGAGAAGCGCCCGGATCGCACTGGATGTTTGACTTCGTGCTCTGAGCTCGAGCACCTGCCCGAGTAGCACGAGTGTCACGATGACTGCTGCCGGCTCGAAGTAGACGGCGAGAGCACCTGTATGGTGATCGCGGAAAGAGTTGGGGAAGATGTCAGGAAACAACATCGCAACCACGCTGTACAGGTACGCGGAGCCTGTTCCAAGAGCAATCAACGTGAACATGTTCAGGTGCCGGTTCACGACGGACTGCCACCCTCTCACAAAGAATGGCCAACCACCCCACAAAACCGCCGGTGTCGCCAGAATGAATTGCACCCAGGCAAGAGCGGCCAGCCCAAGCATTCGTTGAAGCGGCTGTCCCGGCAGCATCTCGGACACCATCAGGGCGAGGATCGGGAAGGTGAGCGCGACCGACACCCAGAACCGACGGGTCATGTCGCGAAGCTCCGGGTTTTCCTCCTCTAGTACAACGGAGCGTGGCTCAAGCGCCATTCCACAGATGGGGCAAAATCCTGGCTCGGAACGCACAATGTCCGGGTGCATCGGGCACGTGTACTCCACCTGTTCGCTGCCGGGCGGCTGTGCCGCAGCCGAAGGCTTCTGGTCATGTATGAATGCGGCCGGATCCTTCTTGAAACGCTCAAGACAGGACGGACTGCAAAAATAATAAGCCTTGCCGTTGTATTCGTGAGATCCAGCTGCGTGCGCTGGATCCACAATCATCCCGCAGACCGGATCTATATGTTCAGGCGATGTTCCGGGAACGGCTTTCGGAGTTTTGTTTTCGACCAGCATGATACCTGTTAGATGCTGCGCCGACCGCACTAGACATGGCCATTCCCCACGTGAATTTACCGGGCGACGTATTGCGCAGGATTCGCGTCAAATTTCTTTTTACATGCGGCAGAACAGAAGTAGTAGGTAATTCCCTCGTACTCTCTTTTTCCGGCCGCCTTATCTGGATCGACTTTCATGTTGCAAACGGGATCGGTTTCCATGTCTATCCTTTGGAAAGCAGGGCTCGTTAGCGCGGATGTTTGTGAATGAGAGGTCGTAGAGATCGTGCCCCTACCTGGTCGATATACTCGCGTATTGTAAAAGGATAGTGCGTTTCTTCACTGGGCTCTGCTGAGTTCTCGAACACTCGTGATCAGTGCCATAACCAAATCCCGAACACAAACCGAGATGCACTCGTTGATCCCCCGGCCTCACGGCTGAATGTAGCGGTTTGGCCGAACCCGCCGGAGTACACGTACCCGACGTAGGGAGCGAACTTCCGTGAGAATTGATAGCCGAGCCGCACTCCACCGTCAATATCGGATAGCCCGGTTCCAGTCCCCCGTGCAGGATCTGCCTGGCTATAGAAATTCATTTCGATCTGAGGTTGCAGAATCAGGCGTTGAGTGACGTACAGGTTGTACAAGCCTTGTAGTCTTCCCGCGACGCGCCCTCCGTCGCGAATAAAAAATGTTGGCTCAAAATCGAAGAAGTAAGGAGCAAGTCCCTGTACGCCTATTGCGGCCCATGTGCGAGTTGGACCCGAATCGCCATCGACACGCACACCCGCCTGCCAATCGAGGTAACGCATGTGCGGAATCGGCCTGTCGTAGAGAACCTCATGGTCACCATCGCTGGTGACGCCGTTTGTCACTGTTCCTTCCGACTTGATCCACAATTTGTCAAAGTCTGTTCCAATCCAGCCTTGGCCATCCCATCGGAAGCTGTTCGTCGGCCCATTTGTTCTGCCTTCCAACTGCTCGAACATGACAAAGTTGAGAATGCGCCTATCATTTACGGGCTTGGGCCAACGCCATGCTGGACTTGCCGCGTCGCCTGGAGTCGCCGCGGCCTGGGCACGAACCGGCATTGCGCCAAAACTCGCCAGCAAAGCTCCCGCGAAGACAAGTTGAACAGCGAGGCGCGACATTACGAGACCACAACCTCACGAAACATTCCGGCCTCCATGTGGTAAAGCAGGTGACAGTAGAAAGCCCAGCGTCCCGGTGTGTCTGCGCTGACGAGATAACTCACCCGCTCGGCAGGCTTGACGGATCTACGGTCAGCAGCCTCGGACATCCAACAGGAGATCAGAGCAATCCTGCGACAAGCGATGCGTCATCTGCTGGGAAAAGCGCCACGCTGCGGCTTCGCGCTCCCGCAGTACCGATTGTTTGCGGGAGAGCGAGACGGGACGATTATCAGTCTAGTGCTTATGTGGTTCTGAAGTCGCCTTCTTTGCTCCTTTTGCTGCACCGTTTCCTTTCATTCCCTCCTGGTGGTCATGGTTGCCGGCATCTCCGATCAGGACTTCACGCGCCACTATCTCTCCGCTTGGCAGCTTTGTGCCGAATACCGACACGTGAACGCCTTTGATCACATGCGTTTTATCTACGGTTGAATCGCCGTGCTCGAACTTTGTTTTGGAAGAGAAAGTCACAGGTATAATCCCCGTTTCGGTCTTGACCTCGAACCGGTCACCTGCCGATGACACAACTTCTCCCTGTACCGGCTTTCCCTTGTGCTTGCTCGCGTCATGAGCAAAAGCCAAGGCCGAGGTCAGAGCGACAGCGGCAAGGATCGTAATCAGTGTTTTCTTCATAAGCTCTCCTGTCATTGGTGTTTATTGCTCTGCCGACATCTGGAAGCTGTCACGTCGGATCGATTCGTGGCCACTCGCCTCGCCTCCAGCAGTGATCAGCAAGCTTTGAATCTCAACCGCACGCTGCCATGCACTGACGAGGGTTGATACGTAGTCCTCTTGCAGCTGAAACAGGTTACGCTGCGAAATCACAACCTGCGGGTATGCAGCGGCCATCTGTCGGAAGCTGTTGAGATAAAGATCGTAGGCGCGCTCGGCATTTGGGATCATTTGGTTCTTGTATCGTTCAATGGCCGCCAGCGAGTCCTGATATTCACGAAAAGCGGAGGCAAGCCGGGACCGCAATGCGAGGCGCGCCCGTTCCACGGCCAGAGTCGCTCGTTCAGCCTCAGCTCGTGCCGCCGCAATATTCCCCTGATTTCGATTGAAGATCGGCAGCTCGACGGCGATCTCCGCTGATCCTACCCAGCCGACCGGCTGTCCTGCCGTCTCCAGTCGCTCCCGGTTGTAGTGCATGCCGCCCCGGGCGATGATGTCCGGAATGACTGATGCCCGGGCCTGGCGCACGGCTAGCTCGCTTCTTGTCGTGCCGACTTGCGCTGCTCGAACTTCAGGGCTTTGGTCATAGATCCGTGCCAACTCGGTCTCAAAGTCAAACTTGGGCAGAGCTTCCAGATCGCCTTCGAGCTGTGCGGGTTCCAATTGCGGATTACCCGTTACCGCAGCAAGTTGTCGCCACGTCCGCTGCAACGCGTTGCGAGCCTGCACGAGTCCGAGTTCCAGACGTTGCGCCTCGATATCTACGGCCAACAGATCGGGCCGGTCCGCCTGGCCGACATTGGCGAGTTCACTCGTGGTCTGCACGGCACGACGAGCAAGGCGCGCGAGTTGGGTTCGCACGGAGA
>DASQVJ010000615.1:0-7263 GCA_035640835.1 Bryobacteraceae bacterium | reverse complement strand
AACTGTCACAGATACACTCTAAAGCTTGCCGGAAACTTCTGTCGACTGGGACGAAAACACCCTGGCTGTCACTCGGGCGATAATGTCCACGGATGGTGCCCCGAATCACTGTTGAACCAGGAAAGCGATCCGGTCAACCCTGCATTCGCGGTCTCCGGATCACCGTCTGGGACGTACTCACCTGGCTTGGAGGCGGAATGACGGAGCGCGAGATTCTGGATGACTACCCGGAGCTCGAGCCGGACGACTTTAAAGCCGTCTATCAATACGCGGCACAGGTCGGCCGACGTGTCGCTTTGTGAAGCTGCTCTTTGACGAGAACCTCTCACGAAAGCTAGTCGCGCGATTGGCCGAACTCTATCCTGGATCAAAGCATCTGTCGGACTTCGATCTGCTAACGACGAGCGACAGAGTTGTGTGGGAGCATGCAAAAGCACATGGGTTTGTGCTCGTTACGACGGACTCGGATTTCTTTGAGCTTGCCGCTAGTCTAGGCCCGCCGCCCAAACTGGTCTGGCTACGCCGATGGAACACCCTACACGGGATGCGGAAGCTTTACTGCGCCGGGAAGCCGTGAGAATTACGGACGTCGTCGCGAATCCCCATGAGGTGGTGTTGGTCTTGTTCTTCGAACGACGATGATTAGGGAACGCCCTTGCCAACATCTTCAGTCCGTTTGTTCCAAGGGCGAGAAGCGTTGAAGACCCCACCTCCCGGCCGCATCTAGCAGTCATGGCACATGATCAACGAGAAGCCCTCGCGCTTGCCCTGCGCGACTTGACTGCTACTTGCCGCGACGCCGAGGAAGGCTACAACAAAGCTGCCAAAGGGGTTCACAGTGACGAGCTGCGTGCGATGTTCGACCGGTTATCGCTGGAGCGCGCGAGGTTTGCGGAGGAGATAAAAGACCTTCTCAGGCCGTTCAGCATTCAGCCCGAGGACCAAGGCCACGGTGGAGGCATCCTGCGACGCGGCTGGGTCGATCTCGAGCAACGCAACCGGCCGAAAGACGACATGGAAATCGTGGAGAACTGCGTGGCCGGTGACGAAGGGTCGCTCCCCCACTACGATCACGCACTCACGCTGCCGTTTAACCATGATGTAACGGCTCTCATCCGTCGGCAGCGCGAGGCAATCCGTGCCGCGGTCGAGGCACTTCGGAATGTGGGGGCTCGCTCATAGCAATCTCACCCGATTGCCGCCGCTGCCCCCAAGCGATAGAATCGGTGCATCCTCGACTCCCCCAGGAGGCAACACTCATGTTCCGTCTCGATGCTGACCGGTCCGTCGAATTTTGTGACGGATTGCGGAGACGTGACTTTCTCCATGCAGGCTCGCTGTCGCTGCTTGGGTTAGGCATGTCGCAGTTCCTCGGTCTGAAAGCGCTGGGCGCAACTGCCCCGGACAAGGACGTCAACTGCATTTTCCTCATGCTGGTGGGTGCGCCTTCGCAGCTCGACACGTGGGACATGAAGCCCAACGCGCCCGCCGAGATTCGTGGGCCGTTCAAGCCGATCAAGACCAACGTGCCCGGCATCGAGATCGCGGAAACTCTGCCGCGCATGGCGAAGAATGCCGACAAGTTCTCGATCGTGCGCAGTGTCTATCACACGGCCGCAGCGGTCCATGACACCGGTCACCAGATGATGCAGACTGGGCGGCTCTTCCAGGGTGGCATCGAGCACCCGCACGTCGGCTGCGTTCTGAACAAGCTCAAGGGACCTAAGGGCGATGTGCCCGCACACGTGCTGCTGCCTCGACCCATTGGCAACACGGGCGGCAACATGCCTCATGGACAGAACGCCGGTTTCCTCGGCAAATCCTACGATCCTTTCGTACTCAACGCCGATCCTTCCGACCCAAATTTCCGGGTGCCCGATCTTCTGCCGCCCGACTACCTGACGGCCCTTCGCGTGGACCGTCGACGAAACTGGCGCTCTGCGGTCGACAAGTCGGTCAGCATGTTCGAGACCAGCCAGGATGCACGGCTCCTCGATTCGACCTTCCACCAGGCCTACACACTAATGTCTTCGGAGAAGGCTCGCGCCGCATTCGAACTGCACAAGGAGCCTGAGGCCGTCCGCCAGAAGTACGGCATGAACCGCTTCGGACAGAGTTGCCTGCTCGCGCGCCGCATGATCGAGGCTGGAGTTCGCTTCGTCACCATCAATATGTTCGAGACGGTGTTCGACGAGATCACCTGGGACATTCACGGGTCGAAGCCGTTCAGCCCCATCTCCTGTTACCGTGACCTCGTCGGGCCGATGTTCGACAACGGCTATTCGTCGCTCGTCGAGGACCTCGCCGAACGCGGCTTGTACAAGAACACGATGGTGGTGGCAATGGGCGAGTTCGGCCGCACGCCGAAGATCAACCCTGCCGGCGGGCGCGACCACTGGCCGCAATGCTGGAGCATCATCATGGGCGGCGGGCCGCTGAAGGGCGGCACAATCGTTGGTGCGTCGGATGAGATCGGCGGCAATCCGAAGGATCGTCCGACGACGCCCGCCGAGGTTGCTGCCACCCTGTATCAGGGGCTCGGCATCGACCTCCATGTCGAGTTGCCAGGTGCTCAAGGGCGTCCGATCCCGATTGTGGATCGCGGCGTGGAACCGATCAAAGAGTTGTTCGCGTAATGAAAGTTCTTAGTTTTGCCCTCTTCTTCGCAGGCGCTCTGCAGGCGGCTGTATCGATTGCGCCACAGGCCGTCGTGCTTGATGGGCCGGAGTCGCGGCAGCAGCTCCTCTTCACGTCATCGGGCGGCGACTTGCAGCAGGATCTCACGCGCAGCGCCACCTGGACTTCGTCGGATCCGGCAGTAGCTCGCGTCGATGGAGCGGGTCTCGTTCGACCTGCAGGGGATGGAGAAGCGACCATCACCGCGACCACCTCAGGACAAACCGCGTCCGTGCGTGTTCGCGTCAAGAACTCGAAGGCTCCCTTTACGTGGAGCTTCCGGAATCACGTGATCCCTGTTCTCACCAAGGCCGGATGCAATCAGGGCGCATGCCACGGTGCGCTCGCGGGAAAGAACGGGTTCAAGCTCACGTTGCGCGGCTACGACCCTGATGTCGACTACGACGTGCTGACGCGTCAAGCGATCGGACGTCGTGTGAACCTGGCTAATCCCACCTCGAGCATCATCCTGCAGAAGCCCGTCTTCGAGATCCCGCACGGTGGAGGCAAGCGTTTCGCTAAGAACTCGGTCGAGTACCGCATCATCGCCGAGTGGATTGCGGCCGGAGCTCCACCGCCGAACGCCAAGGACAAGGAAGTCACGGCACTCGAGGTCTACCCGTCGAAGATGATGCTCAAACCCGGCTCCGAGCACGCGCTGGTCGTCCGAGCTCGCTATAGCGATGGGTCCATCGACGACGTGACGCCTTGGGTGAAGTACAGCTCGAGCAACGAGGGCGTTGCCACGGTTGACGACAACGGACTCATCAAGGTCAACGGCCACGGGCAGGCCGCGATCACCCTTTGGTACAACAGCCGCGTCCTGTACAGCACCGTTGTCTCGCCGTATCCCAATCAAGTCGACCCCTCGGTCTACACGAGCTTCCCGAAACGCAATTACATCGATGAGCTCGTGATCGCGAAGCTCAAGGAACTTCGAATCCAGCCCTCGAAGATGGCCGATGACGCAACGTTCATCCGGCGAGCCTACATCGATGCGGCCGGAATCGTGCCGAGTGCCGAGCAGACCGAGCAGTTCCTGGCTGACAAGAGCCCCGACAAGCGCGCCAAGTTGATCGACCGCATCCTCGAGAGTGAAGAATTCGCCGATTACTGGGCATACAAGTGGTCCGACCTTCTGCTGGTCTCGAGCCGCAAGCTGCAGCCTCCGGCGATGTGGGCCTTCTACAATTGGATCCGCGACAGCGTGAAGGCCAATAAGCCCTGGGACCAGTTTGCACGCGAGATCTTCACCGGCGCCGGCAGCACGCGGCAGAACGGAGCGCTGAACTACTTCATCCTGCACAAGGATGTGATTGATCTGACCGAGAACACGACGCAAGCGTTCCTCGGCCAACGCTTGACGTGCGCGCGTTGCCATAACCATCCGCTTGAGAAGTGGACGCAGCGGCAGTATTACCAGCTTGCGAACATGTTCTCGCGGGTCGGCATCAAAAACGGCGCCAGCATGGGCGAAAACGTGGTGTTCGCGAAGGCTTCGGGCGACATCAATCATCCTCGCTTGCTGAAGCCGCTTCCGCCCACACCTCTCGACGGCCAATCGATGTCACTTGATGACTCGGCGGATCGCCGCGCCGCTTTCGCAAACTGGCTCACCAGCCCCAAGAATGACCTCTTCACGCGAAACATTGTCAACCGCGTGTTTGGATCCCTCATGGGACGCGGTCTGGTGGACCCCATCGATGACGTGCGTGCCACAAATCCCGCATCGAACGAGGAGCTCTTCCAGGCTCTCAGCAAGGACTTCGTCGCGCACGGCTACGACATCAAGCACTTGATCCGCACGGTGATGAACTCCACGACCTATCAGTTGAGTTCGGAAGCCAATGCCACCAACGGCGACGACGGCGTCTTCTATTCGAAGTACATCATCCGTCGTTTGCCGGCCGAGGCCCTACTCGACAGCGTGTCACAAGTGCTCGGCGTGCCGACGAGTTTTAGTGGATATCCTGCGGGCACTCGTGCGATGCAGTTGCCCGATGTGCGTGTCGACAATCAGTTCTTGAGCGTGTTCGGACGTCCCATACGGAACATCTGCGATGCGGGAGAGCGCAGTTCGGCTCCCACCATCACGCAAGCGCTGCACGTCATCAATGGCGACACCGTGAACAAGAAGCTGAGCGATCCGAACGGCGCGATTGCGCTGATGACGAAGCTCGGACTATCCGATCAGCGCATCATCGACCACGTGATGATCTCCGCCCTTAGCCGGTACCCGAGCGAAGCGGAACGAACCGACATGCTGGCGCGGCTCGCGGAGGCTCGCAACGTAAAGGGCTCGCCGGAGTACGTGCAACAAGTCCGGCGGCAGGCCCTCGAGGATGTTGTCTGGTCGCTGCTTACAGGCAAAGAGTTTCTGTTCAACCACTAGCCATGCGACGCGCCTTCGGATTCATTCTCTTTGCATCGGCAGCATGGGCTCAAAAGCCAGACATCACGCCCGTATTCACGAAGTACTGCATGTCGTGCCACTCGGCGGGCGTGAAGATGGGCGGCTTCGACCTCGAGACCGCTGAGGGCTTGAAGGCCGGCGGACATCGCGGTCCAGTGATCGTCGAGGGTAAGCCGGAAGAGAGCCGCCTGTATCAGATGATCGTCGGCACGTTCAAGCCGGCAATGCCGATGGACGGGAGCAAGCTGGCGAAAGGAGAGATCGACCTTGTGGCGGACTGGATCCGCGCCGGCGCACCTCCGATGAAGGCGGTCGAGAAGGCGGAGAACAACACATCTTATGCACCGCGGGTCGTTCCCAAGCCCCAGATCTTTTCCCTCGCGATCAGCCCCGACGGCAAGACCATCGCGGTCGGAGGCTTTCGAGAAGTGCGTCTTCTCGACGCAACCAGCGGGCGTGTGAAGTCGACGCTCAAGGGTAGCGTGGACGCGGTACGATCGCTGGCCTTCTCAAAGGACGGTAAACTGCTCGTCGGCGCGGGTGGCCTTCCGTCGGTCAGCGGCGAGGTCAAAGTTTGGAACGCCGCCAATGGCGAGCTCCTCTTCACCTTCAAGGGCCACAAAGACAACATCTATGCCGTCGCGGTCTCGCCCGATGGTGAAACCATCGCGACCTCGAGCTACGACAAGATGATCCGTCTCTGGAATCTCAACGGGACGTCGCGCGAGTTGAAAGATCACATCGACGCCGTCTATGCGTTGGCGTTCACGCCCGACGGCAAGCGGCTCGTCTCAGGTGCGGCCGACCGCACCGTCAAGGTTTGGGACGTTGCCACGGGCACCCGACTTTTCACGCTGAGCGAGCCGGCGGACGGGATCAACACCGTGGCCGTCAGCCCCGACGGCAAGCTCATCGCCGCCGCTGGTCAGGACAAGACAATTCGTTTGTGGACGCTGGGCGAGAAGTCGGGTGAGCTGCTCAATACCTATATCGCCCATGAGGACGCGATTCTTCACCTCGCGTTCTCGCCCGATGGCAAGCAGCTCGTGTCGACGTCCTCCGATCGTAGCGTGAAGCTCTTCGCCGTGCCCGAGCTCAACGAGCTTCGCGTGCTTGCCAGTCAGCCCGACTGGCCTTTAACAGCCGAGTTCACTCCGGATGGTCATAGCCTCGCTATCGGCCGCTTCGATGGCAGCTTGAGCATTTACGACACGACAACATTTCAGGACCGCGCAGCAACCACACGAGCCTCGAGGTAAGGCCATGCACCGCAGACTTCTTCCTTTCGCCTTGGCAATTACGGCGCTCTCACAGACCGTTCCGCACCCAACCGGCAATCGCACCACGCCTCCAACCTTGCGCGACGTTCAGCCACGCGGCATCGCACGCGGCACCACGGCCGAGCTTACGCTGGAGGGCTTCAATCTCGCGGGCGCACGCGAAATCTACTTCAGCGAACCCGGCGTGAAAGGCAAGGTCCTGCGAGTGAAGGAACTTCCCGATCTGCCCGACATCCGGCTAGGCTCGAACGGCACACCTTCAACAATCGACCTAGGCCCGTTGCCTCCGCGCAATCAGGTTACGGTTGAGGTGGAGGTCAGCTCCGAAGCCAACATCGGCCCGGTGGACTTCCGAGTTCTCACGCCTCTCGGCACCTCGCCTATGGGACGTGTTTTGATTGAGCCCTATTACGGCGAAGCTCCTGATCGCGAACCGAACAACCAGCCGGAGGACGGCTTCGACACCTACGTGCCCGCAATTCTTGTCGGCGAGATCTCGCGGCCCGGCGACGTCGATTACTACAAGATCCGCGTCGAGGCGGGTCAGAACCTCGTGTTCGAGAATGGCGGCGCGATGCTCAATAGCACGTTGCAACCAGTCATCCGCATCTTCGCCGAGGACCGCACCGAGGTAGCCGAGTTCCTGCCAGTCGCGGGTCAAACCGCGTTCGCCCACAAATTCGACAAAGCGGGCACCTACTACGTGCAAGTCAGCGACTACCTGCAGAGCGGCCGCACCGGACACATCTACCGCATCAAGGCCGGCGAGTTCCCCGTGGTCACTTCCGCATTCCCATTGGGCGTTCGCAAGGGTGAGAAAGCGACCCTTCAGCTCAGCGGCTATGGTCTCGCTCAAGCGAAAGCCGAAATTAAGGGCGAGCCGACTTCCGAAGA
>DASQVJ010000614.1:0-5178 GCA_035640835.1 Bryobacteraceae bacterium | reverse complement strand
TAGGAAGTCGCCCAATTAAATAACCCAAAAAGCCCCGGCCTAATAACCCGGGGCTTTTTGCTTTTATCCAGCTCTTTGAAAACCAATTGTCTTAATTAAAACGGCCCACTCCTTGCCGTCAGTACGGGCCGAACATCGCTGCCGCTACAGCCATAACAATCGCCGACGCCGCAACCACAAGCCCGGTATGCACGCGCCAAACGATCAAGCCGAGGAAACTGGCGAGCGCGCAGCCATACGCCAGCCAGGACGAGCCCAAGGCGGAGGCAAGCCGAGGAATGGTCGAGATCACGAGTCCAACGCTCGTCAGAATGAGGCAATCGACTACGGTCCGAAAAGATGGATGACGGGCTCTCTCGCCAAAAATTCGAAGGAGGGCCAGAATCAACAGTGCGGGCGTGATCACCGCCAACCAGCCCGCGACAGCGCCTGGAAGTCCCGCGACGAAATAGCCGACCGCGACCACGTAAATCCCGTTCGGGCCCGGTGTCGACCTCCCGATAGCGACGGAGGCGCTGAGCTGAGCATCGGTCAGCGCATGCCGTTGTGCCACAAGCTCTTGCCTCACCATAGGTAGCGACGAAGGACCGGTGAAGGACGTGAGCGTCGCCTTCAACAACACGAAGTAGAGGACCAGTAGATTCATCGTCGCCCAAACCTCGCGATCACGAGCCCGGAGGCGGCGCCGATGGCCAGTACTTTGAGTGGGGAAACGCCGAGAAAGCCCAATACCGCGGCAGTTGGTGTCATCAGCAGCACCTTGCCGTAGCTCTTCTCCTTAATAAACGGGAGGACCAGGGAAACAACCGCGCCTGCCATGATACCGATCGCCGCGGCAATGACTCCCGTCAGAAAGGCCCGGCCTATGGGATGAGCGTTCAGCGGCTCATAGATCGCAGTCATCATGAGGGTGACGATGGCTCCTGGGACAGAGGCAGCGAGCAGGGCTGCAACCACGCCGGTCCAGCCATGCAGGAACCAACCGAGCGCGGTGCAGGTCGCAAGCACGTTGGTTCCAGGTGTCAATCGGGACAGGCCATTCGCGAGTCGGAATTGAGCCCTCTCGACCCAATGGCGCCGCTCCACGAGCTCATACTCGAGCACCGCGACGGTCGGTGTCCCACCCCCAAAGGTGAGCCCGCCATGCCGGAGAAAGACGTCGGCGACTTCGGATAACGTTGGTTTGTTCGTGGAGGGCAAAACCTGGGTCTGCATGGGCAAAGCGCGTTCGTTTTTTTGAAGCTAATCAGTAGCTCGGACATTCTCACTTTGGCATGACGGCTCTCTGGATCTCCGGAGTGGCACAAGCGGCAACATTGACGGGCACTATCACTTGAAGGGAACGCTGAACGACTTGCTGCCCTCCGGCACCGCATTGACATCAGTTGATCAAGTTCTTCCGCGATGACACCACAACGACGGCCTTGTCGGCAGCCATTCATACCCGTCGGCGATCGTCATAAGCAACCGAAACGCGCTCCCGGGCCATCTAATGAATGCTGGGGATTACCCCAGCAACTCGGAGGTGGTGCCAGAATGGAAGCAGGAAAAGTGAGCGCGTTCATCCCGATCCTTCGCAGCTCGTTCTTGTATCTCTCAAAGCAGGGATGGCTGAGGCGTTGGATCGAGACGTCCGACGTTGCACAGCGATTCACCTCCCGCTTCATCGCAGGCCTCGATCTCGATGCTGCCCTCCGCGTTGCTCGCAGGCTGCATGCCGAGGGCACCCTGGTGTCCCTGGACTACCTCGGCGAGAACGTCCATTTCGTTGAAGAAGCCACTCAAGCTCGGGATGCTTACCTGACCGCCCAGCACCGCGTCGCCGATGCCGGATTGCCGGCCACGGTCTCCGTCAAGGCGACCGCCCTTGGCCTGGATCTGTCCAAGGACATCTGCCGCGAGAACCTCGATTCGTTGGTTCGCAAGGCGCAGCAGACGGGTTCGCTGGTCGAGATGGACATGGAATCGAGCGAGTACACCGACCGGACATTGGATCTGGTACACGAAATGCACTCGCAATACGGCAGCCTCCGGGCTGTCATACAGGCTTACCTGTACAGAAGCGAGCGCGACATTCGGTTGCTGAATGAAAAGAGGATTCCGGTGAGGCTCTGTAAAGGTGCTTATAAGGAGCCGCCATCGATTGCTTACGCCTCGAAAGCAGAGGTCGATAGCAATTATCGAAAATTAATGTACGAGTTGCTCAAGAATGGAACATATCCCGCTCTGGCAACCCACGACGAAAGCATCATCCGCGATGCCACAGCCTTCGCCCGCAAGGAGGGAATCGCGCCGGATCAGTTCGAATTTCAAATGCTGTATGGAATCCGTCGAGACCTGCAGCAGAAGCTGCTTCAAGAGGGTTGGCGCCTTCGCCTGTATGTCCCTTACGGGACTGCTTGGTACCCTTATTTTATGAGGCGTTTGGCCGAGCGTCCGGCCAACATATTGTTCATCATGCGAAACCTGCTCCGCTAGCCCCTCTCGTCCTGGCGGCAACTTCAAAGCGTTGAGCGGAGTCAAAGAGATCAGATGCGCTACTGGAGCATTCTTGCGGCCAAGTTCGTGGTTGGTGGCCTCTTCCTCTATGCGGTCTGGGAAGCGCTCCACTTTTTCTATCCCGTTCCTGAGTACTACGTCCGCACAAGGCAGTCCCTGTTCCTGCATGACCTGCCCTGGACCACCCTCATGTTTGTCTACAACCTGCTCTGCAATGGCGTTCTGGTCGCCATCATCTGGGACCAGCGGTATCGCTGCAGGAGCTGTGGGCGGCGCCTGCGCATGCCCGTGACCAGCGGAAATCATGCCCACGTCATCTTCAAGCCGCCTCGCACGGATTACATATGTCCCTATGGTCACGGGACATTGAAGGTACCAGAGTTGAACATCTCCGGTCGTGAAAAGGCCGACTGGAAGGCCAACGAGGATATCTGGACCGAGTTGTACGCCGTGAGCTCCAAGGAGAATCCCAAAATTGAAGAGTGATCTGCCTCGTTCGCCTCTTCATGGGAGAATGAGGTAGTTCGTGTCAGTTCGTGTACAGGTACCTAAAAGAGCGGCACTGGTTCGCTTTGTCCTAAATCCCTGGGGCAAGGCGCTCATCATCGCGTTCATTCTTATCAATACGTTCGCGCTGCTCACCTTTACCTACTTCTACGTCCACTTCGCCAAGATCACAGACCAGAAGCTTCGAGCAGGTCCGTTTACGAACACCTCGATGCTCTTCTCAGCTCCTCAGTTGATCGCCCTGGGCGATACGTTGACGCCGGAAGAGGTGGCCACGACACTCCGGCGAAGCGGGTATACCGAGCTCCGCGGCAACCGCATGGGCTGGTTCGCGATCCGCGACCACAGTATCGAGATCTACCCCGGACCCGACAGCTACTTCGATTCCGAAGAAGCCAAGATCGGGTTTCAGGGCGGCAAGGTGACGAAGATCGTCTCTCTTCGCGACAACACGGAGAGAACTCAGTATTCCATCGAGCCCGAGCTGATCACGAACCTGTTCGATAAGAACCGTGAGAAGCGCCGCCTGCTTCGCTATGAGGACATCCCGGACCGCCTGGTGAAGGCGGTCATCGCTGCTGAAGACAAGCGCTTCTTCAGCCACTCCGGATTCGACCCGATTCGCATCCTCGGGGCGGCCTACGTGGACATCAAGGAAGGCCGAAATGCTCAAGGCGCCTCGACGCTGACGATGCAGTTGGCTCGACAGTTCTTCCTCAACCAGGATCGAACGTGGAAACGCAAGCTGTCCGAGATGATGATCACGCTCCATCTCGAACAGAAGCTCTCCAAGGAGAAGATCTTCGAGTACTACGCCAACCAAATCGACTTGGGACGTCGCGGAAGCTTTGCCATTCGTGGGTTTGGCGAGGCGGCGCAGGCTTACTTCGGCAAGGACGTTCGAGACCTGACGGTGTCTGAGTGTGCAGCGATCGCGGGTCTCGTACAGTCTCCGAGTGGCCGCAACCCGGTTCGGTCCCCTGAGCGAGCCAGGTAGCGTCGCAATGTCGTTCTCCGCATGATGCGGGAGAACAACTACATCGATGACCGCGAGTATGCGGTGGCCTCGGCCGAACCGCTGGTGATCGCTCGGGCCGGCTCGGAGAGCACCGATGCGCCGTACTTCGTCGATCTGGTGAATTCCTTGCTTCTCGACAAATTCGCAGAGCACGATTTCCAGACGAACTCATACCGCGTGTACACAAGCCTGGACCTGCAACTTCAGAAGGACGCGGCCGAAGCGGTCCGAATCGGCATAAAGGAAGTGGATGAGCAGCTTCGCAAGAAGGCCAAGAAGGGCACGGTGCCCAAGGAGGCGCAAGTTGCTCTGGTCGCCATGGATCCGCAGACGGGCGAGATCAAGGCGCTGATCGGTGGACGGGACTATGGTCAAAGCCAGCTCAACCGCGCTGAGGCGAAGCGTCAACCTGGCTCAGCGTTTAAACCGTTTGTCTACGCAGCCGCTTTGAACACCGCACTCTCGGGAGGCCCGATGGTGTTCACCCCGGCGACCATTCTCGACGACGAGCCTACAACATTCTGGTACGACAACAAGGCGTACACGCCCGCCAATCACCGGGGAGCCTATTACGGCCAAGTCACTCTAAGGCAGGCTATCGCGAAGTCCCTGAACATTCCGACCGTGAGGCTTGCGGAAGAGACCGGGTATCGCTCAGTGGTCGATCTTGCCCGTCGCGCCGGCCTCAACATGGAGATCCGTCCGACTCCTGCGGTGGCGCTTGGTGCTTATGAGGTAACGCCCGTCGAGGTTGCCGGAGCTTACACGATGTTTGCAAACCGCGGCATCGCCTCACGCCCGATGTTCATCAAGCACATCCGAAGCGCGAACGGGGTGTCGATCTATGACGCTTCTCCGGAGCGTCGAACGGTCCTCGACCCGAGGGTCAGCTACCTGATGGTCAGCCTGATGGAGGAAGTGATGCGTAGCGGAACCGCGGCTGGAACGCGAGCTCGTGGCTTCGTGCTACCGGCGAGCTTGCGACCCCGAACTGTACGACAACGAAGCCGGAAGTCTTCATCTCCGGCACTCAGCCCGTTGAGCTATGCCACCTGCATTCGACTGGTGCGACACAAGTAGCAGGCTGGGAAACACCGGTGTCGCCCTCTAAGCCTGGCACAGGCACCGTCGTTGCGCCTCCTCGTCAGGGAGAT
>DASQVJ010000613.1:0-4433 GCA_035640835.1 Bryobacteraceae bacterium | reverse complement strand
CCGAGCGCGACGCTTCACATGCATCCTGGACCATTGAGGCTGGCGCTGGAAAACCGAACCGATGTGCGCGTGCTGCCGGCGGTGTGGATCGCCGGCGAGGGGCTCCATAACCTGCTCGGCAAGCGCCGCCCCTTCCTCACGGCCAAGCGCCTGCTCACGAATCAGACGTTCCGGGACATCTATCGTACCGATACGCTCGACGTCGACCAGCGGCTGAAAATAACCAGCCTCACCTTTCTGTTTACGGATCTCAAGGGCTCGACCGAGCTCTATGAGAGGGTCGGCGATCTCGTTGCGTACGATCTGGTGCGAGCGCATTTCCGCATCCTCACCGAGATCATCGCCGCCGAAGCCGGTGCGGTGGTGAAGACCATCGGTGATGCGGTCATGGCCACGTTTCCTACCCCGGACCGGGCGATTGCGGCCGCGCTGCGCATGCGCGACACGATGTCCAGCATCAAGCACGGCGATCGCGACTTGCTGCTCAAGATCGGAATCCACGAGGGACCATGCCTCGCGGTGATGGTGAACGACCGGCAAGACTATTTCGGTCAGACGGTGAACATCGCCTCGCGTGTTCAGGGCCTTGCCGCCTCGCGCTCGATTTTCGCGACCGGGCCGGTCGTCGAGCATCCTGGTTCCTCATCGATCCTCAAGACCAGCAGCCTCGAGCCTGTGCGGCAGCGCGCATCGCTGCGCGGTATTGCGGACGAGGTCGTGGTGTACGAGATCCCGTAGAAGGAGCGTCCGCCTGCCAGCGGCACTCGTCTCTCGGCTTTTGGCAGCCCCGGAAGACCCAGTCAGCGCCGCCAAGGTCCGGTCGTTGGGCATGACCCGACCCGTCGCAGAAGTCCGCCTACCGCCGCCCTTGACCCAAATGCGACATCGGTGTCATTCGGACTGCGATATTGGCTCTGACTCACTTTTGACGCAGTTTAGCGGATGTCTGGCGCTTTGATCGGGGAGAATCAACGCCATGCAGCAAGCACTCCAGCGCTCCAGTCTGGTGCTGCGTGGGTTTGTTGTAGAGAGTGCGTACTACGAAGACGATAAGGCCCTCATTGTGGTCCGGGCATCTGGAAACATTGGTCTGTGTCCATCGTGCGGAACGGTTTCCCGGCGCGTGCATAGCCGGTATCGACGACGCGTGACCGATCTGCCGCTTTCGGGGCGCATCGTACCGCGAAGCAAAGGAGGTTCTAACAATTTGGAAAATCTCCAGACACTCTGCTTTGAGTGTAATGGGGGAAAGAGCAATAAGGACGAAACTGATTTTCGGGAGATTGCTTAGCGTATACCAACAAATCGCGGGCTGCTTGATCAGAGGGTGACACGCGCCTCGGATATACCCACCTGTACTATTCTGTACGGAAACACCTATGCCGAAGTCGAAAGGAACCCACGTGCTTGTTCGTGTCCGTCGCCATTTCTCCTTGGCCCAGGAGCAACTCGCCAAATGGTGCGGGTGCAGTCACTACACAATTAAAGCCGTCGAATTAGGGCGATTGGAATTGTCGCCATCATTGGCCGAGAGAATCAGTCTGGTCACTGGCGTTCCGCCTGAATACCTGCTCGAAAATAAGATCTCCGCCCCGGGCGTTTTCGCCGGCTTTGGCGAGAATTGGCGGAACGATCAGTTTGGTTTCTTATTCGGCAAGCGCACCGCGCACCGACGTGAGAAACGCTTCACCATCAACGGGCTTACTCAGAAAGGCGAAAGCCCACCGTTTAATGCGAGTAGACGAATCCCCGGTTCCTCGCGGCCAGTGATTATTATCACTCTGCTTTCCGGCGACAAATGATGTAGATGCTCCTGTAGCTCAATCCCACTCTGTCTCGGCATCCAAACGTCCAATATTGCCAGTCTAACGGCATGGTATTCTTTTGAGATCCCATGCAGAACGGCTCTTTCCAGCCACCCCGCACAGTTTTCTCCTCTCGGTCTTCAGGAGCCGACCGGCTGAGTTTTCACTGACCCAGAACGCTTTTGCACTGGAGCTCAAGACGATTGCCGCACTCCTCAAAACGGTTGAAGTTCCCGCCCAAAGACGTAGCCAACGGCACGGCGTGTCACGATCAACCTTTGCCGGAATGGAATCGCATGAGGCATTATGCCAAATAGCGAGCAAGAAACAGCGACAATTACTGGTCAAAGTAACAAATGACGCCAAAAATGGTCGCTAGAATAGTGAATGATAAAGGACGCTGTCGCCAATTACATGTCCGATCAAGCGGGGACGGTTTAAGGTACGTATCAGGTACAGTGAGCGCCTCGGCGCGAACTCCAGGTCCAGTATGCTTTTGAGAATCCATGCAGAGGACTCGTTCCAGCCGCCCCCATAGTTTTCTCATCAATGATGCTTTCGGCCTGCACGCCCTAATCTGAGATTATTGAAGCAAACGTCCTTTATCATTCACTATTTTTGGCTCAAGTGAATGTTTCCGAGCGTCTAGACTTGGTAGTCACGCAAGCGCCGTGTCTATTTCGACCTGGCGCCGCCACTCAGATTTCAAAAGCGTAAATTGGGAGGTTCCTCCTGGACCGCCAGGGCTACTTCGATAGGAATCCACGCACTTCCGATTCCACGCCCCGAGCGCATCATCACGAGTCTCCCGCCGCGGCCCAGTTGCTCCGCAATTCGGGCAGATGCCTTGATAGGGGTCACTCCTCCGTTTGCAAAAATTGTACGATAAGCAGGAAGCCTGAAGCAACGTAGCGCCTGAGCGGCCGCTGATTGCTCCACGCGGATCTCTTCCGATCCCATAGCGGCCGGAGGCTACGGTAAACTCTCCAAGATCTTGCCGCCGAGGAGATTGCAGACTGGCCAGAGCGCCCGCAGTTCGGTACAATTGGGCCGTTGTGAATCCAACCGCCGCTCACCTCCAACGAGACTCGGGGGACCCTTCAGGGATAAGGATAGAGCTGCTTGGTCAGTTTCGGATAGCGGCAAACGGCGTTCCTCTAACAGCCCCTGTCACCCACCGGATGCAAGCATTGCTCGCATACCTGCTGCTACATGCGGGTTCTCCCGTTTCACGGCAGCAGCTTGCATTTCTGTTCTGGCCGGATACCACTGAGCCGCAGGCTCGCACCAATCTTCGGCAATTACTTCATCATCTCCGGTCAGCCTGGCAAGATTTTGACGGTTACATAGAAATGGACACGCAAGTCTTGCGCTGGCGAACAGAGCACGCTTTTATGCTCGACGTCGCAGAATTCGAGGCGGCGGCAGTACAAGCTGATCAACCGGAAGAGCGGCACGATTATGCGGTTGCCCGGGCGACCCTGGAGAAATGCGCTGGCCTTTATCGCGGAGACCTTTTACCTGCGCTCGATGATGAATGGATCAACTCGCACCGCGAACGCCTTCGGAAAAAATATGAGGGTGTGCTCCGCGGCTTGATCCGCGTTTGTGAGTCAACGCGAGACTACCCTGCCTCCATTCGTTACACCGAAGCTCTTCTGATGCAGGACCCTCTGAGCGAAGCCAGCTATCAGATGCTGATGCGCTTACACGCACTCAGCGGCGATCGCGCTAAAGCGCTGCGCATCTACCAACGGTGCGCAGCCGTACTGCACAAGGAGTTAGGAGTGGAACCCGGCATTGCAACCCAAAAACTCCGCGAACGGATTGTGAATATCGAGCCGCATCCACTTGCCGTGCTTCCATCGCCAGGCTCTGCGGATCCTGCCTTGGTCGGGCGGGAACGCGAGTGGAAACAACTGGCCGAAATATGGAACGAAGTCGTTCAAGGGGGCGCAAGACTCGTCATAATGACCGGCGAAGCAGGCATCGGAAAGACCCGTCTTTTGGATGAACTGTTCACCTTCGCTTCCCGCCAAGCCGCATCAACCGCGCGCACCGCCTGCTACGCAGCCGAGCGCCCTATGGCCTACGCGGCGTTGACGGAGTGGCTCCGAGCCCCGCCGTTCCGCAGTAAGCTGGAAAGACTTTCTTCCGCACAGCAATCACAGCTCGCCCGTGTGCTCCCGGAGTTGCCGGCGAGCCGCTCCGAATCGCCACCGACGTTGGGAGAGATCTGGCAGCGCCGTCATTTTTTCGAAGCATTGTCCCAGGCGATATTCAGCGCCCCGCAGCCGATCGCGCTGTTCATCGACGATCTTCAGTGGTGTGATCCGGACACAATTGAATGGTTGCACTACCTGATACGTTCTAAGTCCCAGGAATCCCTACTCATTGCTGCCGCCGTACGTTTTGAGGAGTTAGACATCACGCACCCGGCTACAATCATGGTGGATGCGCTGGTGCGAAGCGGGCGAGTAACCCAGATCGCACTGGAGCCTTTCAAGAGCGAAGAGACAGTCTCTCTCGCTGAGCTGCTCTCGAAAGGACCGGTCGAGTCCGAGGCTGCCGCAGCTCTCCATGAATAAACGAGTGGAAATCCTTTATTTATTATTGAGGCGGTTCGCA
>DASQVJ010000612.1:0-4292 GCA_035640835.1 Bryobacteraceae bacterium | reverse complement strand
CGCACTGGCCCGGGCGAACCACCTTCGATCTACACCATTCCGAGCCTTGGCGGTGATCCAAAGCTGATCGTCAGTGATGTCTCCGGTCGCGTAGCTCTGTCACCTGACGGCCGCCGGATCGCGTACCTCAAGCGAATGCAGCCCGGCACGCCTCGCGAGCTGTTCGTTAGCAATCTGGACGGAACAAGTCTACGAAGCCTGCGAACAGAAGATGACGAGGAATTAATTCGAGATTTCGCATGGTCGCCGGACTCGAAGTACCTCGCCGCTACCATCACAGACTTCTCCAAGGAACTCAAAACGGGCTTGTTTCGCATCCAGGTTTCAAATGGGCGCACCAAGCGCATCTCTGACCAGAGCTGGGCAATCGCAACACAACTGGCGTATCTGCCGCCTGAAAACCACATCGTGCTGCTCGGCAGTGAGCAGTTCAGCCTCCTGAACAACCACGTGTGGCACGTCGATGTTGAATCAGGAAACGCGCGCCGTCTGACAAATGATGCGAACCGGTATCTCACCCTCTCCGTTGCTCCTAAAGTCGACCGCATCCTTCTTGTGCAGGCTTCGGCCAACTCGGGCCTCTCGGTCGCGTCAGCCTCCAAGCCGGATCAGCTGGCTCTCATTACACCCCGCAGCGCCTCAGCCGACGGCATCCTTGGTATCGCTTGGACACCCGACAACAGGCTCATCTACCAGTCCAGAGCTTCCGGTTCGGATGAGCTTTGGTCCACTGCTCCGGACGGCAACGGTCAACCAAAGCAGCTAACGAATGGCACCCGCCTCACATATAACCCCTCGGTTTCACCCGACGGAAGCACGCTGTACCAGCTTTCATTGAGAGGAGGCCGGATCGTACTTTGGAAGACAAACTTGGAGGGCAAGAACCCACAACAAGTCACCTCCGACGCAATGGAAGACCTCACCCCCTCTGTATCAAAGGACGGCCAATCCCTCCTCCTGGGTGGCATCTTGGCGGCGAAGCACCAAGGCCTCTGGAAGCAGCGTCTCGCTGAGGGCGATAGAGTCAAACTTTCTGACCAGCCGTGCTTCGATCCACAGTACTCAGCGGACGAAAGTAAAATCCTCTGTGCCGAGAATGTCGATGGTTCTCCACGAATTGCCACGATTCTGCCCGCCTCCGGTGGGGCGCCATTACAGAAATTAACTCTGATGGACACGGCGCGTCAGTTTCGTTGGTCCCCGTCTGGACATGCTGTGACTTTCGTCGCAGAACGAGAAGGTGTCACCCAACTTTTTGAACAGCCTCTCTCTGGTGGTCAACCCAAACAGCTTACACATTTCCCCGAGTTGCTAACGTATCGCTACGCTTGGTCCCCCAATGGTCAACAAATCGCGTATGCGCGGGGAGAGATCATGCAGGACATCGTTGTGTTTACAAATAAGTACAAAAGTCGGGATCCCGAGGAGTGAACCGAAGCGCCGTCCGGCGGCGTCCAAGTCCGTGGACTCTGTTTTTCTACGCGATTTATAGGTGAGAGCAGGATGTTACGATGGAAATTCCGAACATCCAGCCCGCTTTGTACGTACCGCTAACTTGGGGAGATTTACGGCTTGAAACGGAAATGGAAAATAGCCATCGGCCTCGGAGTTGTGCTGTTTGGTTCCATTGGCGCCTTCGCCTATTACAAGTACACTCAGCGGGGAATCGTAACGGTGCAGACCGGCAAAGTCGTTCGCCAGGACCTCGCAAGTATTGTCACCGCCTCTGGTGAGGTGAAGCCGCGCAACTACATTAATATCGGGACCAATTCTCCTGGACCAGCGCGCATCGTCGAAATTCTGGTGAAAGAGGGCGATCGTGTGAAGCAGGGGCAAGTGCTCGCGCGTCTCGAATCCACTCAGGCCGAAGCCGATGTCGCCGCACAGCGTGCCGCGGTCAGCTCCGCCGAAGCCGAATCGTCCGCCTCCGAGGCGTCAGTGAAGGCTGCAGACGACAATATCAACAGCGCCCAGGCAACACTCGAGCGCGCGAAAGCCGAGCTCGATCGATCGAAGACCGACTTCACTCGCACACAGCAGCTCTACGAAGCCAAGCTCGTTGCCCGACAGGAATATGACACGCGCAAAGCGGCGCTGGACGCTCAGGCAGCTGCTGTCGCCGAAGCACAGGCGCGCGTGAGCCAGGCCCGAGCACAACGCGCTCAGATTTCCGCTCAACTCTCCGCCTCGCAGCGCCGCGTCTCGCAGATCGAAGCAAATTTACGCCGAGCCCGCGACATTCTCGACAAGTACAACGCCTACTCACCGATTGACGGTGTTGTCACGAATCTTCCCGTTCGTGTCGGCGAGACGGTCGTGCCTGGTATCCAGAACTCCTCAGCCAGCACCATCATGACCATCGCGGACATGTCGATCATTACAGCCGAGGTCAAGGTTGACGAAACCGACATCGTCAACGTCGACCTTGATCAAACGGTCGACGTCACCATTGACGCGATCCCGAACCGGACGTTTAAGGGCCAGGTGATCGAAATCGGCAACACCGCGATTCTTCGCTCCACCGGTCTTGCAGCCTCTCAAAGCACGATCTCGAGCCAGGAGGCCAAGGACTTCAAGGTCGTCGTAGCGTTGACCGATCCTCCAGCCGAGATCCGTCCCGGCCTGTCGTGCACGGCAAAGGTAACCACCGCCGTTCGGCAGAAGTCTTTATCAGTTCCGATCCAAGCTCTGACGGTGCGAACGAAGGCAGATCTCGAGGCGAAGCCAAAGGACGGCGGCGGTGTACAGGCCGCAACCGCGAATCCAGCTGACAAGTCGCGCAAACAGGAGATTCAAGGTGTGTTCGTCGTGAAGAACGGCAAGGTCGAGTTTCGCCCTGTGACCACCGGCATCACCGGAGCCACCGATATGGAAGTGCTCTCCGGTTTGCAGGAAGGCGACGAGATCGTCACCGGCAGCTATAAGATCATTCGCACGATGCGCAACGACACCAAGATTAAGATTGATAACAAGGCTCCTCAATCGGCTGAGAAAAGCTAGGGAGTCGTAGGAAGGTTCATGGCACAGGCGCTTGCAGTCGAGTCCGCGTCCGAGCGAGGCGCAAAACTTAAGAAGGATGGCGTCGTCATCCGAACGTACGATCTTTGGAAGACGTACGTCATGGGTGATCAGGAAATCAACGCGGTCTCCGGCGTCGACGTTGAGATCCGTCGCGGCGAATACGTTGCCATCATGGGCCCATCGGGATCGGGCAAGTCAACGTTGATGAACCTCATCGGTTGCCTCGATACGCCGACGCGCGGCGAGTACTTCCTGAACGGCAATCTGACTTCTGCCATGACTGACGATGAGCTGGCTCGGATCCGCAACCGCGAGATCGGCTTCGTCTTTCAGACCTTTAACCTGCTCGCCCGAGCCACAGCACTCCACAACGTGGAACTCCCCTTGATCTACGCCGGGATCCCCGCCGACGAACGCATCGCCCGCGCCCAGAAAGCTCTCCAGTCGGTCGACCTCGGCGGCCGTGTTCACCACAAGCCCAACGAACTCTCCGGTGGACAACGCCAGCGCGTCGCCATCGCCCGAGCGTTGGTCAATAACCCCTCGATCCTGCTCGCCGACGAGCCCACCGGCGCTCTCGACACGGCCACCGGCAACGAAATCATGGGCCTGTTCGAACGGCTCCACCGCGAAGGCAACACCATCGTGCTCGTCACCCACGAACACGACATCGCCCTCCACGCCCACCGCATCATCTTCATCCGCGACGGTAAGGTCGCTAAAGACGAACGGGTCGAGAAATAGCCGCCATCGCCGGCTCGTCTGGCACTACACCCGCGATCCCGCTACCATCGAGCCACTCGGCACTTTGAGCCGGCTCGCCGCTGCCAACAGCAGCAGCGCAGCAGCAACATAAACCGCGGCTGCCAGAGCAATCGCAATGCTAAGCGTGTACTTCTGCGCAATCAGGCCGATCACGAGCGGGGCCGTCCCACCTCCACCCAGCCAACCCACGGTATTCATGAACCCCGCGGCACTCCCCCGCGCCTCCGGCCCGACCACGTCATAGAGCGACGCGAAGATGTTGGCGTCGTACAGGCCCTTAAAGAACCCCCAGGCAGTCAGGGCAAAGATGAGCGTGGGCACCGAGTCCGTAAGCGCGCACAGAGCAACAAACGGAGCCCCGCCCAGCACACCCGCCATCTGAACCAGGATCCGGCCCTTTGGAGTTCGTCTGCGCAGCGCGTCCGCAAACCACCCACCCATCAGAGAGCCGATCATCGCCGCGACCTGGACAAACAACGTCGCCGTCAGACCTGCGGTCGCCAGAT
>DASQVJ010000611.1:0-3146 GCA_035640835.1 Bryobacteraceae bacterium | reverse complement strand
GCGTCCGCTCTTCCCCACCAAATTTGCCGGTCCCGCCGTGACCGTCATGCTGAAAAAGGAAGAGCACAAGGAAGGCGCACCCGCCTCTCAAGGCATGATCGATGCCATCGACAGCGCGCCCGCCGGCTCGGTTTACGTCCTGGTCCTCGAAGACGGTGCCGACATTGCCGGCATAGGCGGCATCATGGCGACTGCCATGCGACATCGCGGCCTCGCCGGAGCTGTCCTCGACGCCGGAGTCCGTGACACGCCACAGATCCGCCGTCTCCAGTTCCCGGTCTTCAGCACCGGCGTGGTGCCCTCGACGTCCATCAACCACTACCGGTTTGTCGGCGCGAATATCCCGGTTACTTGCGCCGGTGCCCGCGTCAACCCACGAGATATCATCGTTGCCGACGAGGACGGCGTCGTCGTGGTGCCGCGCGAGAAAGCCGCCGACATACTTAAGAAAGCCCAGGATCTCGAAGACACCGAGCACCGGATGTACCCGTTCATCCAACGATTTAGGTCCATTAAAGAGGCGGTCTCCAAATTCGGCCGCATCTAACCGGCAGCATCGGCTGTTGTTAAACTTTGGTAAGCAATTCATTTCTGAGGGATTCCATGTCAGAAGAGCGTGACCTCACTCGTCGCGATGTCGTCCAGATGGCCGGAGCAGTGACTGCGGCTGCCGCCGTCAACAAGCTCCAGGGCGCACCCGCAATTCGCACCGTCAAAGCCGCGGGGCAGCAAGTCCAGTTCGGAATGATTGGCACCGGGAGTCGCGGCACGTACCTGCTTCGCCACCTCAAGGGCATCGACGCCGGACATTGCGTGGCCCTGTGCGACCTTTGGGAGCCGAGCCTCAAGGAAGCCGCCCAGACGATCGGCACCAACCCGAAGACCTACAAGGATTACCGCGAGCTCCTCGCCGACAAAAACGTCGAGGCTGTCATGATCGCGACGCCGCTCTACATGCACTTCCCGTGCACGAAGGACGCGTTGCTTGCCGGTAAGCACGTTTTCTGCGAAAAGAGCCTCGTCTTCAGACCCGAAGAGGTTCACCAGCTCCGGGCCCTCTACGCGCAATATCCGAAGCAGATCCTGCAAGTCGGACTGCAGCGCCGCTACAGCGAGTTCTACCAGGCCGTGAAGCAGATGATCGACCAGGGCCAGCTCGGCCAGGTCTCGCACATCCGTGGCCAGTGGCATCGCAACACCTTCGCTCGCGATCCGTGGAACAAGCCCGTTCCCAAGGGCCGCACCGACAAGGAACAGAACTGGCGCAAGTACCGCGAGTTCTCGGGTGGACTCACTGCCGAGCTCGGCTCGCACCAGATGGACGTCGCCGACTGGTTCTTCGGATCCGGCTTTGAGTACGTCCTCGGCGTCGGTGGCCGCGACTTCATCAACGACGGCCGCGACATCTTCGACAACATCCAGCTCATCTTCAAATACCCGAAGGGTCAAAAGTTCCTCTACAGCTCGATCACGACCAACGGCTCACTCGACCTGCTGCGCAGCGAGCGCCGCGAGTTCGGCGAGGTGATCATGGGCACCGACGGTACCGTCCACATCACGCTCGGTGGCGACGACTTCCCCGCCACTGCCATGTGGTTCCCCGAGCCGCCCAAACCTCAAGTCGGCGGTGCGAAGAAAGAAGCTGTGAAGGCCGGCGCGACGATCGCTACCGGAGCCGCGCAGAAGGGAATCCCGCTGTTCCTCGCCAAAGACCAGATCACCGGAAACGAAAGCTTCTGGGAGAAGGAAGCCAAGTTCGCACGTCGCTGGCTCGCCTCAAAGGGCATCATGATGCCTGAGGAGCCGCGCAACCCCGTCGACACTCAGCTTGATTCATTCTTCGATGCCTGCCGCACCGGCAAGCGTCCAAAGGCCGACATCGAGGTCGGACTCACCGACTCCACCGGCGTCATGCTCGCGAACACCGCGATGTACGAAGAGCGCCGCGTCTACTTCAACGAAATCGAGAAGATGGGCAAGCCCGAAGCCGCAAAGCCCGCAGCCGCGGGGGCGAAGCGCTCCTAGCCCATGGCGGCCGCGTCCGAAGTTACCTACCTCAACCGGCGCGCAGTTCGACTCGAGAACGAGCAACTGCGCGTGACCGCCACGGTCGAAGGCGGCCATATCGCCGAGATCCGGCACAAGGCCAGCGGCGTCAACCCTCTCTGGACGCCCATCTGGCCATCCATCGAGCCATCCAAGTGGAATCGCAGCAATCCGATATATGGCGACTACGTCGAGTCCCACTTGCTCTCGGGCATTCTCGGCCATAATCTTTGCCTGGACATGTTTGGTCCACCCAGCGACAGCGAAGCCAAGCAAGGGCTTTCCACTCACGGCGAAGCCAATGTCGTGCCGTACGAGTGCACTCTCGATGGCGGATCGCTCGTCATGAAAGCGCAGCTTCCGATGGCGCAGCTCCGCTTCACTCGCAAGCTCCGCCTCGATCCCGACGGTAAGAGCCTGCACATCGAAGAAACCGTCGAGAACCTGACCGCCCTCGACCGTCCGATCGCCTGGACACAACACGCTACCCTCGGCCCGCCATTCCTCGAGCGCGGCAAAACTCAATTCCGAGCCTCCGCCACCAAGTCACGCACTTACGAGCAAGAGTTCGGCGACCTCCCCGTTGGACAAACCTTCGACTGGCCCAATGCCCCTCGCCGCGACGGAAGTATCTACGACCTCCGCGTCTACAACGATCGCCCCTCGTCCAGCGGCTTCACAACGCACCTCATGGACCCTCACCGCGAAAAAGCCTTCTTCGTCGCCTGGCATCCCGACACCAAGGTCGCCTTCGGCTACGAGTGGAAACGGACGGATTTCCCGTGGCTCGGCATTTGGGAAGAAAACAACTTCCGCGAGCACCCCCCGTGGAACAGGAAATCGCTCACTCGTGGCATGGAGTTCGGCGCCAGCCCCTTCCCCGAGACCCGCCGCGAAATGATCGAGCGTCGCGAACTCTTCGGAGTCCCCGCCTATCGCTGGCTTCCTGCGAAGGGCAGTGCGACCGCCGTCTATCGAGCTTTCGCCTTCACCTCGCCTTCAGTACCCGAGCAAGTTTAAACTCTGCACATGCGAATCGGTGTTGCCGGACTCGGCTTCATGGGAAGTACGCACCTGCAGGCCATGCGCTCGATACCAGG
>DASQVJ010000610.1:0-4619 GCA_035640835.1 Bryobacteraceae bacterium | reverse complement strand
TCGGACCCAGTTGATGTAGGCAACCGGTACAAAGCCAATCGCGGCCGCAAGCAATACTCGGATCAGCAGCATCGGGATGAACAGCGTTCCCAAAAGGAATGTGAGTACCGCAAGGATCAGCGAAAGCGAGAAGACATCGGCGGCGCGGTATTTCAGATTCGCTTGATCGATGTGCTCCTGCAGGCGGCGCAGTACTCCTATCCATTGAACGAAGTCGCCAAGATCCGCGAAGATTCCTCGCTTCTCCTGTTTGATCAGGTCACCGCTCAAGCGCGTGCGCAATCCCGAATTGCGCCGAAGTTCGCGAAGACGAGCGACCAGCAGCTGTTCCGTTTGCTGCTGGGGTACTTGCCAGACGTAATAGCCTGCGGCAAACAGCGCAGCAGAGAAGATGACGAAGGCGAGAACCAAGATTGTCATCAGTCCCGAACCTCCACGGATTCCGAGAAGATCTGTTCAGGCGGCTGCACGCCGTAAGCTTTGAGCCTCGCGAGGAATCTTGGTCGATAACCGGTGGCGCGGAAGGTGCCGAGGGAACGGCCGCGTTCGCTCACACCGGATCGCTCGTAGACAAAGATGTCATTCATTTCGACGTGGTCGCCTTCAGCCTCACCAACTTCGCTGATGCTCATCACCTTTCGCGTGCCGTCGTTCAAGCGCACTACGTGAACTACCAAGTGGATCGCCGAAGCCAGCATCTGGCGGATGACGCGGTCGGGAATACTGGAAGCAGCCATCATGACCATCGTTTCCAGGCGAGTGAATGCATCATGGCCGGTGTTCGCGTGACAGGTAGTCATGGAGCCATCGTGGCCCGTGTTCATTGCCTGCATCATGTCGAGGGCCTCGGGTCCACGGCACTCGCCGATGATGATGCGATCTGGGCGCATGCGGAGTGCGTTGATGACCAGGTCACGCTGGGTAATCGCGCCGGCTCCCTCGATGTTCATCGGTCTCGTTTCGAGGCGTACGATGTGTTCCTGCTGGATCTGCAGTTCCGCCGTGTCTTCAATGCTGACGAGGCGCTCGGATTCCGGGATGAAACGTGACAGCGTGTTCAGCATAGTGGTCTTGCCGGAACCTGAGCCACCTGAGATGACGATATTGAGCCGTGCTTCGACGCAGCTCTGCAGAAACTTCAGCATTCCCTTTGTAAGGGTTTCGTTTCGCAGCAGGTCCTCGACCGTCAAGAGCTTCTTGCCGAACCGCCTGATGGAAATCACAGGCCCGATCAGGCTCAGAGGCGGGATCACCGCGCACACACGAGAACCGTCGGGCAACCGGGCATCGACAATGGGCGATGAATCGTCGATACGCCGTCCGATATTCGACACGATGCGATCGATGATCATGCGGACGTGCGCCTGATCCTTGAAGCGCACGTTGGTCTCGACCAAGCGGCCCGCGCGCTCGACGTAGATGCGGTCGAAGCCGTTGACCATGATGTCGCTGACAGTGGGGTCCTTGAGCAGTTGCTCGAGAGGCCCGAGTCCGAACACTTCATCGAGAACTTCTTCGATGAGACGTTCTCGCTCCACCACGTTCATCGGCACGTTCTCATCGCGAAGGATGCGCTCGACAACTACGCCTACTTGCTCTCGAACTCCATCCTTGTTGAGCGTCCGAAGCTGCTCGGGACTCAGCGAGTTGACGAGCTTCGAGTGAAGCTGGGTCTTGATACCGAACCATCGATCGCTGCCGCTTGCTGGTCTTGCCGTTGGCCCTGTTCCCATGACTATGCCGATTTCGCGACGGCCTTTTGCTTGCCGGTAGCCTTGTCTACGAATGCCCGAAAGGCTTTGTCGAACTCAGGCGCTATCTGGCGGTCGGTCACCAGAGGTCGGGCTTTGTTGATCGACGTCAGCACGGCGGGTGTGGTCGGGATCCCATAGAACACCGGTTGATTCAGTGTCTGCTGAATCTGTTCGAGGCTGGCGTAGTTCGGGCTGTTGCGCTTCGCGTACTGGTTGATCACGATGCGGATCTGGTCCTGATTAAAACCAAGCCGCATCAGGTATGCCATGTATCGCTGGGCGTTGCGGATGGAGGGGAACTCCTGCGTGAGCACCAGGAAGATGCTCGAGGAAGCCTGCAAGGCGCCGAGAACAAGTTCACTCGTCATGTCGCGACCCGCGTCGATGACGATGGACTCGTACTTCTCGACGAGAAAGGTGGCGAAGTCGCGGAAGAAACCTTCCTGCAAGGTGTGCGCTCCGAGTGCGTCGGGTGGACCGACCACCAAAAATCCCAATGGGTCGCGGGTGACGAAACCTTCGAAAAGCGCCTGATCCATGCGGCCAAGGTTTTCCGAGACTTCGTACAGAGTGTACTGGGGCTGCGCGCCTAGCTGCATGGCGACGTCGTTGCCGTTGATGTCGAGGTCGAGGAGGACAGCTTGCTGCTTGCGCTGGGCCAGCACGGAGGCGAAGTTGACCGCGAGCGTCGTGGTCCCCACACCGCCCTTGGTGCCGAGGAACGTGTAGAGCTTGCCAAGTCGCGAGCCGCTGCTCGAAGCGCGTCGCGGTGTGCGCTCGAGGCGGTTCATCGCTTCACGGAAGTCGGAGCGTCGCAGTGGAAGGATCAGGTAATCGTTCGCGCCGGCGCGGATGGTTTGCACGATCGCTTCACCGGCTTCGCTATAGTCGGCGGCGATGATGTAGAGATCGGGCGCGGCCTGCTTCATCTTTTCGAGCGTCTTCAAGCCGCTCGCCGGGTCACTGCCGAGATCCATGATCAGAGCGGCCTCAGGATTCCTTTCGAGATCCTGCAGCACGCGGATGTAAAGGTTCGGCGCGATGTCCGCGTACTCGGCTACCAGCTTTGCGTTGGGCTGGTTCAAAAGGTTCTCGCGGATGTTGTCGCGGAAGCGTTCGTCGGGAGAAGCAATGATCAGATGAGTGGACATCGTTCAGGGCACGCAGGCGTCGCTGCCGGGCTGGCAGCCTGCACTCTCCATGGCTACAGAAGTGTGGAAGTCGGGGGCCTGTACGGGCGGCAGTCCCAAATACGGAAAGAGGCGACGGAACTCGTAGTTGAGCACCCGGACGGTCACGGCCTCCGGCACACATGCCGTGCTGCACGTGGCGCCTTCGCACACGAAATCTTCGAGCGCGCCGGTGTCGGCGTTGCGGCCGAAGTACTGCACCTCGATCTCGACCTGGCCACCGGTGAACTGGTCGATGTCGACGTTGACGGGCACGTGGGTCCGCATGTAGGTGACGACGTTTTGGCCCGAGCCGTCGTAGCAGTGAGTGGCAGCGTAGCGTGCGCCATCACGCGTCAACTCGACGATCGAGTGCCACGACCAGAGCATCTGAGATCCGTAGACAATCATGAAGGTCAAAGGCAACACGACGGCCGAGAAGGTGAGCGCGTACTCGACAGTGGCCTGGCCTCGTTGCATCAGTTGCTTCCTACAGGCACGCGCACGCGTGGGCGGAACAGGATCTCGTTGCTCGACAGGAACGGGATGGCGGTCCGCACAGCGTAGCCATTGGGGATCGAGACAACGATGAAGTCGGGGCCTCGACCGCCTGATGCGATGTCGCAACCTTCGAGGCTGCACTCGCACTCGGACACTTGCTGCGAGTCGGGGTTGTAGCGCTCAATGCGGAACTGAATGTCGCTGGGCGCGAGGTTGGCAATATTCGACTCGGATGTGGTGCCACCGCTCAAAGCGAAGTTGCGGGCAGAGGTGAGCAACTCATCTTCGGTGTCGCAGAAGTTGACTCCCGGTTGAGTGCCGAGGAATCGGCCCGCGGCGTAGAGGGCCTTGTGGAGAGTGAAGTAAGTGAAGGTGATGCGGCCCAGCTCGAACAGCCCGACCAGGAGCAGGATGAGGACGGGGACGAGCATGGCGGTTTCGAGGAGCGCCTGACCTGTTTGACGAAACGAAGCCAAACTTCGCCTTTTCTTCTCCACGGTACGGGGGTAAGCGGATGTCATTGATGTAGCACCACTTTTCCTGGACCATCGGCGACGGAGCACCCACCGAACCTACCCGCATTTAGGGGGACGGGGTTTCCGATGTAGAGCGCCGCGAAGCGTCCGTTCTGGTCTCCAACGTTCAGGGTGACGCTGTTCGCAGCCGGCTCAATGAGGAATTGGCGGAAGCCGAGGATGGTCATCGTGCCGGTGGCAGAGAGCGTTTCGACGATGCCGATCGTGATGACGCGGCGATTGTTGCCGGTGTAGCTGAGATGGTCTTCGATGTCGCCGACGTCGGTGTCAGGGTCATTTGCGGATGCGATGGTGTCGGATTCGGGGATCGTGGCGCAGGCCGTGGGTACAGTGCTCTCGAAACGTGTTGCGAGGCCACAGAGTAAGTTCGAGGCCACTGTCGGTGGACGAAGCTGATTGCACGTGAGGGGCACGGCTGTGGCCCAAATCGTTTCTTCGGCGTTGATGTTGACGCAGTATTGCGCTGTGTTGCTGCCGGCGGGAAGACCGCTGCTACCGATCCGGAAAGCTTGTGACCCTTCATCGGCGAACACCGTGGCTTCAGTGTTGTAGCGATTGATCATCAGGTACTGCAGGCGTTGCGTGGTGTTTGCGAGGAGACCTGGAGTGGGCGGGCCGTTGCAGACATAGCCAAAGGTGTAGCGAGTCCCGGGCGTGAG
>DASQVJ010000609.1:0-7932 GCA_035640835.1 Bryobacteraceae bacterium | reverse complement strand
ATTGCTCTGTGCGTGATTGCCGCGCACGGGGTGCAGGGGCAATCTGCACTGAATACGTTCCCCAGCCGGGTTGTGGGACAACTGTCTCTCGAGATTCAACCTCGTGCAATTGCTCCTAACATCCTCGAAGGACGCGAATTTAACCAGCCGTTCAGTATTGCCTTCGACCGGCGAACCACTCCGCCTAGCCTGTATGTGGCTGACACCTTCAACAACCGCGTACTCGGGTGGCGCAACGCGACGGGCTTCCAGAATGGTCAGCAGGCCGATATCGTCATCGGACAGCTCGACTTCTTCTCTGCCGTGCCGCAGGGCCCCGGTATTGGTCGCACGACCGGCTTGTCAGCCCCCACATCCCTGGTAGTCGATTCCGAAGGCAACCTTTATGTAACGGACAGCGGCAACAACCGCATCCTCCGCTTCCCTCGTCCGTTTGACGATACGAGCGAGATCAGGGTGCCCAACCTGGTGATTGGGCAGACCAGCCTGAACACGCGTGATGCGAATGCGGGAGGACTGAGCGCCTCGTCGGTTGCCTTTATCAGTGGCACTCAGCTGGCCACATCAGGTCTGGCGTTCGACAGCAACGGCAACCTGTGGGCGTCGGATCCGTTCAACAATCGCGTGCTGCGCTACCCGGCATCGGCACTGGCCGCGGGACGCAATGGCCCGGCTGCGGACCTCGTGCTGGGCCAACTGACGTTCGACGTCAACACGATTCCCCAGGGCGCGAACCCTTTGAGCAAGGAAGTCTTGAGCACCCCCTCGTCGATTGCGTTTGACCCGGCTGGACGTCTGTATGTCTCTGACACGGGCTCACGAGTGCTGGTGTTTGCTCCGCCAACGACTAGCGGCGTTCCAGCGGTTCGGATCCTTGGCATTCCTGCCCAGATACCGAATCAGCCGGTGCCGACTGCCGGCGAGTATAGGGTGATCGGACCGGAGGGGTTAGCGTTCCTGGGCAACAACCTTCTGGTTGCGGATCGCGGCAACAGCAGGGTGCTTCGGTATGACCCGTTCGAAACCTGGCCGGCCGAAACGCCCACTCCTGCTCCGCAAGGGACTCCAGTGTTTATCTCGCCGCCTGCCAAGGCGGTGCTTGGACAGTTTGATTTCTTCAGCTCCCGGCCGAATCGCGGGGTGGGTGACCCCTCGGACCTCTCCTTGAATGGTCCGACTGGGTTGGCGGTCCTTGGGACCGAGATCTTCGTGGCTGACACCGGGAACAATCGCATGTTGGTCTTCCCCAGCGTCAGTGGCAGCACCCAGGCGACGAGAGTTCTGGGCCAGCAGATGTTCCAATCGGGCGCGGTCAACTATATAGAAGGCCGTGAGCTGTTCCTGGCCTCCAACGGCACCCGCGCGGGCGATATTAGCGGACGCGACGGTGCCGGCATTGTTGTCGATACAACGGGCGCTACCCCACCACGGCTATACATCGCCGACACACTCAACAACCGGATTTTGGGGTACGCCGATGCGCGGCGGGTGCGGCCCGGCGATCATGCGGACATCGTCATTGGCCAACCGGATTTCAACCGTGCGACCGTGAATTCTCCGGGCGGACAGCAAGATCAGCCGTCGGACGTGGGACTCTTCCGGCCTTCGGGGCTTGCGATCGATGCTGACGGCAACTTATGGGTCGCGGATTCGGGGAACGCGCGCGTTCTTCGGTTCGGGCGACCGTTTGATCAGCAAGGACGCATCCGACCGAATCTCGTGATTGGTCAGTCCAGCCTCTTCAACAAGCTGACGGACCCGAGCTCGCGCAATATGGCCTATCCGTTCGGGATCGCCTTCACGGTGGAAGGGAGCCTGCTCGTCTCCGACGTGGCTCACAACCGGGTTCTCTTCTTCCGCAAACCCGCAAATGGAGACTTCACGAATTATCAGGCGGCCGAGAGAGTGATCGGACAGTCTGACTTCGTCACGGGCGGTCAGCTTGCAACGAATCCGAACCGCTTGCAAGCGCCCCGAGGTATCTCGACCGATACGGACGACCGCTTGTACGTCGCCGACGGTGCCGGGCGTGTGCTCATCTACGATCGCATCGGCTCTACCCAGAACAACCCAAGCCCGGCACAGGTGCTTGGTGGCTTCAATCAGCCTCAAGGAGTTTGGGTGAATCGGCAGACGGGCGAGATTTGGATCGCCGACACGGTCAATAACCGGGCTATTCGCTTCCCGCGCTTTGATCGGCTGACGCTGAATCCTCAGTCGGATTATTCGATCCAAATCAACGGGCCGTTGGCATTGGCTCAGGATTCGACCGGCAATTTGTATGTGGCCGAAGCGATCAATCGGGTGAGTATTTACTACAACGGGTTATCGATTCTGCACACGGCCAACAGCTCGGATCGCGCCACGGCGCCGGGTCAGATAGCCTCCATTTACCCCCAAAGCGTGACATACCTATTCGGTGACCAGACCGAAGCTGCGAATCGTTTGCCGGTGCCGACGACTCTCGGCGACATCCAGGTCTTGGTTGCGGACAAGCCAGTGCCGCTCTACTATGCTTCGCCAACTCAGATCAACCTGATCGTTCCGAATGACGCGCCCACGAGCGGACTGCTCGAGTATCAGGTCGTCAAGGCATCGACGGGCGCGATCCTGGCGGTCGGCCAAATACCGATGGGTCGGGTGAACCCGGGACTCTTCGTGCAGGGCAGCGCGGCGGGGGGGCAACTCTCGGCGTTGAACCAGGACAACACAGTCAACTCGCCTCAGAATGCAGCAGGGCGTGGCACCGTTATCCAACTGTTTGGAACAGGTGCCGGATTCATTCCGAATGCTCCGCCGGATGGTGAAGCGCCTAACGGGCTGGTGCGAACGCCTTATCTGCCTCGTGTGGTTATTGGCACGGATTTCGTGCCAGATGCGAATATCGAATACTCTGGGTTGGCTCCTGGAATGCCAGGTGTCTGGCAGATCAATGTCAAGATTCCGGATACCGTGTTTCCGACGACGCAGGTCCCGGTAGCAGTCCAAGTGGAAAGTATCAATAGCAATCGAACTCGCGGCAATACCACCATCTCGACCACAATTGCCGTTAAGCAGTAGGAGCGTAAAAGAACGAACGCCGCGATTCCTTGAAGCGGATCGCGGCGTTTGGGGTTGAGTCGGCCTGAAGGCTCCGCAGTGTAAACGCCGCCCCCCATCACAAGACCCGTGGTAGGGACGGACTTAGACCAGCTGCTGCAGGTGGAACGTGCCTTTGAGAACGGCGTTCGAGATCTTCCGGACCGTCTCGTTCGTGCGGTCCGGCTTGTCGTCGACGGTGAAGAAGCCCTGTTTCGACATCTCAACCACGACGGTCGAGTCCTGGTCCAGAATCTCCTCAGGGCGATTCATCACTTCCACTCTAATAGAACAGATACTTCCGCCACTGGTCGTCGCTCTTGGCGAGCAGACGCATCAGGTGCCGGCTGGTGTGCAGGCTGAACGGGCGTGGAGGCCGTGCCAGCTTCATGCCGGCTTCTTCGGGAGTGCGGTTGCCCTTCTTGTTATTGCAGTGATGGCAGCAAGCGACCAGATTTTCCCATGTCGTTTCGCCGTGACGGGAGCGGGGAATCACGTGATCGAGGGTCAGGTCGCCTGAATGCGATACCTTCAGGCAATACTGGCACGTGTAGCGATCGCGCATGAGGATGTTCTTGCGCGACAGCGCACGTGTCTGGTGTGGGATGCGCCGGTATTCGAGTAACCGAATCACCGAGGGCATCTTCATTTGCTGCCGGGTAGAGTGCACTTCGATCGAGGCATGCTCTTCACAGGAAGCAACGCCCTTCAGCACCAGCACCAACGCTCGACGCGCGGCGCAGATGTTGATGGGCTCGAAGCTAGCGTTTAAAACAAGCACGGGTCTGTGCAAACGGTCCAGACTGTTCATTCAAGTCAGCTCCCAGACGATGGATGTCGACTTGCGCCGGTCCGCACGGGCAACGGTGAGGACCGAAACGCGCTTGGCGCCCGCGCGTTTGAGTACACGCGCGCACGCGGCTGCTGTAGCACCGGTGGTGAAGACATCATCCACCAGCAGGACATGGCGATCCCGTACGGAAACGCCCTTCCGTAAAACAAAAGCGCCGGCTACGTTAGACCGGCGCTGAGAACTCGTAAGACCTGCTTGTTGCGACGTCCGCCGCGAGCGACTCAAGGCTCTCACCATGGGGAGCCTGAGTCGCTTGGATATTTTCCCAGCGACTACCTCCGCCTGATTGAACCCTCGATGCCACTGCCTGATCCAATGCAGCGGCGCCGGAACAATGACGTCGAACCGAGCCTCCCGCGGCAAGGCCTGTATGGCCCATTCAGCCAGAACGCCGCCGAGAGGCTCGACTTTTCCAAATTTATAGAGATGTACGATTTTTCGCAGGCGCCCTTCGTACTCCCCGAAAGCAAACACCGCGTCGTAGCCGACCTCGCCCGTCCTGCAAATGCCGCAGCGGCCTAGCTCATCGAGTGGAGAACTGTTGAGAAACGGCGCGCCACAGGTCGAGCAGAAGTGTTCCGCAACGAACGCATCGGGACGCTCCAAGCAGCTTTCGCAAACAGGAATACGGCTGATGTTGGTAAGAGGGTCGCCGCAAAGACGGCAAGAGTCGGGGAAAACCGCGTTGAACAGCGCAGAGGGGAGTAGCCGCTTCCAAGCGGGCTCAGTAACCGGGAAAACCGAGGAGAGCCGAGTCTTCGGGAAAATCCACCTCCGCCGCTAAACGACATTCTACACCAGGAATGTACGCCTATGTAAGCTGGCAGCAACGACTAGTGTGTCAATCGCCTCGCTGCTGCAGCATTCAAAATCAGCCAGCCACGCTAGAATGGTGGTCGAAATGGATCGTGTGCCGCCACAACCCGTCAAAGATCCGCCCAACCTGATCCGGAGCGGTGCGTTCTCTCTGGATCGTCTGTTGAGCCACATCGACCCGGGGCCGGAGGAGGAGTCCGAAGAGTTCGTCCGCCGCATCTATGAGCAGCGCCACATTGACCTCTCCTCCGATCGTAGCGGCAAGACTCGTCGTTGATACGGACGTCGCCAGCTTCATTTTCAAGTGGCATCCTGAATTCGCACCGCGCTATGTGAATATTGTGCGGGGTTCTGAGCTGATTGTTTCATTTATGACTCTGGCCGAGATGCGCCAAGGAGCTCTGGATGCGAACTGGGGGCCTCGCAAATGCGCTGTGCTGGAAGCTTACCTCACCGACTTCTCTGTCCTCCATTCGGACAACCTGCTGTGCGCCACATGGGCGGCGGTTCGAAACGAGAGCGCCCGAAAGGGGCATCCCATCAGTTCGGCGGACGCATGGATTGCAGCTACGGCGTTGGTGCTTTCGGCGCCTCTGGTTACGAACAATCCCAAGGACTACCGTCACCTCGAGAGTCTCCAGCTTGTTTCCGCCACCGGCGGTTAACCGAGGCCGAAGGCAAACTGCCCCGCGACCAAGCACCTTATTGGGCGAACCCGATCTGCTTCAGCGACTGATAGGGCTCGTTCTCGGTGAATTGGATGTACTGAGCCTTGGCTCGGCCGTTCTCCAGCGCGACCCCGAACGGTCCAGCCACGAACGGAAAAACCTCCTTGAGTTTGGCGAGGTCCGTTGAGACGCCCGCCTTCAGGCCCGTGTCCTTCAGGAAGCCTTCCGCAAACTGCGGATTCACCGTCGGAATCGCGATCACCTGCGTGTCGTTCCAGTTCATCTTCGAGAGCTTCTGAGCGGCTTCAAAGCAGTGCGAGCACTCGGGGTCGAAGAAGTAGAGGAACTGCTTTCCGACCTGCAGATTGTGGGGTTGACCGTTGACCGTGATCTGGTCGGGCGCCTTCACTCCGGTCTGCTTCGCAACGCTGACCCCGTAGATCACACCCGAGAACACGGCGATGGCTCCGAGCATGATCGCAGCAGTCCGCAACCCCTCAGATGCCCTGGACCACACGCCAGCCAGGATCGCTAGAGCAAGCATCACCAGATCACCGATGAAGAAGCCGGGACCGACAGCGCGCTTGACCCATGGGAAACAACTGCACTCCGCCCCGCGCAGGGCATTGTAATTTGCGCCGATGTAGATCATGAACGCCACCAGGAGTGCCGCGGTCAGCCAGGCTCCCCAGCGACGAAAGCGAGGGACAAGGAGCAGGAGTCCTGCGAAGGCCTCAGCGATGCCGACGGCCAGCGTAGCAGCTTGTGCAAGCTCGGCAGGAAAACGCATTTGAGTCAGGCGAGCGGCCCAACCAATCGGGTCAGTGAGCTTCCAACCGCCACTGACGATAAACAAGATGCCCAGCAAAATGGCCGATCCAGTCGCAAGAATGGATTTCCAAGCAGGCGCCTCAAATGCACGGCCCTCAAAAGACGGGTGTGCAATACTGTCATCCATGCTCCTCATTCTAGCGTTCTTTACGCTTTTTTCGATGGGGAGTGTCGCTGCGCAACCCGCCGATCTCATTATCAGGAACGCGGTAGTCTACACAGTTAACAAGTCCCAGCCCATCGCCGGCGCGATTGCTGTTCGAGGCGATCGCATCGTCGCCGTCGACAATGTCGAATCGCTCGTTGGTCCGAAGACGCAAGTTCTGGACGTTGCCGGGGCGACCGTGTTACCCGGGTTGATCGACTCGCATGTACACATGGCGGGACTCGGCGCGCTGCTGCTGAGCTTCGATCTGCGGCACGACAAGAGTCCCGAAAGTATCGCGTCGAAAATCAAGCAAGCTGCACTATCGCAACCGAAGGGCGAGTGGATCCAGGGTCGGGCGTGGGATGACACGAATTGGGGCGGCAAACTGCCAGATGCTTCCATACTGGACAAGGCCGCGCCTGATCATCCCGTGATGCTGCGGCGCGTGGATGGACACGCGTCGTGGGTGAACACCAAAGCAATTGAGATCGCCGGAATCAACGACAAGACTCCCGATCCTCCAGGCGGCAAGATCATTCGAGATAACAGCGGGAAAGCCACGGGAATCCTGATTGACCGTGCACAGGGACTCGTCGGCAGCAAGATTCCACCGCCGACAGAGGAGCAGATCCGACAGGTCTTAAAGCGAGCAGCGCAGGAATGCGCGCGGCTCGGACTCACCACGGTGCACGATGCCGGGATCGGTCCAGCGGAGATCGCTGCGTACAAGAAGCTAATCGCCTCGGGTGAACTTCCGGTACGCGTGTACGCGATGATCGGCGGCTCGGGAGAGTTGTGGAAGAGCTACCTTGCAAGAGGTCCTGAGATCGGCGATCGCTTGACTGTGCGGTCGATCAAGCTGGTTGCCGACGGCGCGATGGGTTCGCGCGGCGCTGCGTTTTGGCAACCGTACTCGGATGCGCCGGGCAACACGGGCTTGCTGATTCTCTCGCAGGCCGATATTGAGAGGGTCGCGCGAGATGCGGTCGCGAAGGGCTTTCAAGTGAACACCCACGCCATTGGCGATCGGGCGAATCGCACGGTGCTCGACGCTTATGGCGCGGTGCTCGGCAACAAGAACGACAAACGATTTCGTATCGAGCACGCGCAGGTGGTTTCGCTGCCAGACTTCGCGTTGTTTGCCAAGTACGACGTGATTGCATCGATTCAATCCACCCATGCCACGAGCGACATGCGATGGGCGGAAGCAAGGCTTGGTCCTGACCGGCTGATGGGCGCTTGGGCTCCACGTCGATTTCTGAATTCCGGCGTCAAGATCACCAACGGATCGGATACTCCCGTCGAGAACCCGAACCCGCTGTGGGGCTTCTATGCCGCGGTTACTCGACAGGATCATCAAGGCAATCCGCCCGGCGGCTTCCTGCCCTCCGAGAAACTGACACGTGACGAAGCGCTGCACTCGTGGACTCTCGCCGGGGCTTACGCTGCTTTTGAAGAGAAGGACAAGGGCTCGATCGAGACAGGCAAGCTCGCCGACTTCATCGTGTTAAACAGGGATGTGATGAAGGTGCCGGAAC
>DASQVJ010000608.1:0-7628 GCA_035640835.1 Bryobacteraceae bacterium | reverse complement strand
TTCGCCCGTGATTGGGTCGACGAGACCCGCGGCGTCGCCGATAGCCATCCACCCGTCGCCGGCAACCCGATTCGTAAACCAGCTGGGTCGTTCGAGCGACGGCAACACGTGGCCATAGAAGGTCGCGCCCTGGAGTGAAATGTCCTTGCTCGCGAGGTACTTCTCAAAGCGGCTGCGCAGCACGCTGGCCGGCTCGCCTTTGCCACAGATGCCTGCTGAAAGATGTCCCTGACGGGGAAAGATCCAGATGTACCCCTCGAACTGCGGATAGAACTGAATGTCGATATGGGGTTGATCGCAAGGTATGTAGTAGCCGAGCGCCGTCATGGTGTCGGCCAAGCCCCATTTGGTTCCGACTTCCCGGAACGCGTTACGTGCGCCCGTGGCAACTACGCAGAAGTCAGCTTCGAAGTCTCCTGCGCGTGTCTTGAGGTGCCATCCCTCGCTCTTGCGCTCGATGTTGAGCACACGAGTTTTCTCGACCGCAGCTCCGGCCTCCTGGGCCCGTCGGAGAAGCATGCCGTTCAGCTCGTAACGCGAGTAGATGAGTAGAGGCTTACGGAGCTCGAGTCGTGCAGAGCCGGTCTGACAGGTAGAGAGGTACGTTTCGGTGACGAGCTTCTTCGGCGTATCGTTCTCAATCAGGAACGGGTACTGGCTATATGCCTTGTAGGTGAGCCCGCCGCCGCATGGCTTTTCCCATGCGCCCTTCTCATCAAACACGACGACTTCGAATCCGGCACTTGCCAGTTTCTCAGCAGAATGTGCTCCGGCTGGTCCGCCACCTAATATGGCGACGCGCCTTCGAGATAGGCTCATTTGGGCTGACCGGATTGCGGCGCGACGGGAGGATGACCCTTCGGCAGAGGTTGAGACTGGCCGGTGGTCGGGGGATGACCAGGAGGTAACTGCTCGCTTTGGGGTGCGCCCATTCCAGCCCCCGCGCCATGACCGGCGGCGCTTCCCATACCCGATTTACCGACGACCTCCCACTTGCCGTTCTTAGACTCGAGCGTGTAGTTCATCGCCATGCCGGCATCGGGCGCGTTCTTCGGCCGAAAACTGACCGTCGCTTTCGCCTGATTGCCTTCGAAGTTTACCTTCTCGACTTTGATGTCTACGAGCGAAGGGTCGAGCCCTGAGCCGCTTGTTTTCAGATGGTCGACAATGGCGGTGCGGATAGCCTCATCCGACTGCGCGGCCGAGCGGTTGCAAGCCGCGGTGGCCAGCAGTAGCACGAGTCCTAGGAGAGCATGTAGCTTCACCAAAGCATTATAACTACAAGCCATCTTGTTCCACCTTGAAATCAATAGCTTGCATGAAGTCGCAGGGGGCTTCAGTTATGTGATGCTTCGCCGCGCCGTTTTGGTGTAGAGCTTCTCCCGGTTACCAGTTCGTGAACGAACCATCGGGCCTGCGGAACATCTTGATGGGCTGATTGCGAGTGGTGAATTCACCCATCATCTTGAGCTTCGAGGTGTCGACGGTGACGCCCAAGCCGGGGCGGTCGTTGGGCCAAAGCTTGCCGTTGCGGAAGTCGTACTTTTGGGGCAAGTAGGGGATCTCGTTGGTTCCAGCGCCTGTCATTTCCATCAGCACTGGTCCGGAAAAGGCTGCGCAGACGTGCACCAATGCGGCTTCCGAGATGGGCCCGGTGAAGTGTGGGGTGAGGCCGACGTAGTGTGTCTCGCCGATCGCAACGTGCTTCAGGTACTCCGTGATGCCACCGCAATTCGGGAGCGTGGTGCGATTGTAGTCAATCAGCTTGTTTTCGATCAGCTCGTTGATGTCCCAACGATCGCCGAATTGCTCGCCGACCGCGATCGGCACCTTCACAAGCTGCCGGAGTTGACGATAGACGCCGGGGTTTTCGCTGCGCACGAGGTCCTCGACGAAAAACGGCTCCAGGGGCTCGATCAAGGTGCTCAGACGTACCGCATCAGCCAGGTCGAGCCGCGTGTGGTAGTCGATGCACCAGTCGGCCTTACCGACGCCGGCGCGGATCTGCTGACATTGTTCGAAGGTCTTCTGCACCATGTGCTTGGATTGAAACCGTTCCTCGCCGCCGGGATCGGCGACGGAGGTGCGGAAGGCCCGGAATCCGGCGTCGACGCAGGCTTGAGCGGTGTCGCGAAGGTTGCCTTTGCTGGGATAGCCGGTAGAGTAGCACTCGACGTAGTCGCGTGACTTGCCGCCGAGCAGTTGCCATACCGGCACTCCGAGCGCTTTGCCTTTGATGTCCCAGAGCGCGAGATCGAGGGCGCCCATCGCATGCAGCTTCTCGCGTCCGGCGGGGTAGAAGCGGCCACGGTACATCAGTTGCCAGCAGTAGTCGATGCGCGAGGGGTCCTCACCAATCAGCATCTCGGCGCATTCCTGCACGGTGTCACGAGAGCCGCCCTCGCCGATTCCGGTGATGCCGGCGTCCGTCTCGACCGTGACGACATGGAAACTCTGGTTGAACATCGGACGCGAGATGGGCGATTCCCAGATGCGAACGCGGGTGATCTTCATCTTCGGCATGGCCGCCTGAGCGAGCGTTCCAGCTCCGCCTAACAACGCGGTTTGTAGGAGTTTGCGGCGAGATAAGGGCATATGAATACGGTTCGCTAGCATATCAAACATGTCTCAATCGGGATGTGTTTTCTGCCGCATTGCTGCGGGCGAAGTGCAGGCCGCGGTGGTTTATGAAGACGACGACATCATCGTGTTTCTCGATAGCTCACCACTGTTCGAGGGGCACAGCCTGGTATGCCCAAAGGCGCACGTCGAAACGATGCTGGATCTCGAGGAATCGATGATGCAACCGCTTTTCGGTGTAGCGAAACGCGTCGCGAAGGCATTGGAGACCGGGCTCGGCGCGGCAGGATCGCTGGTTTGCGTCAACAACCGCGTCAGCCAGAGTGTCCCTCACTTGCACGTACACGTGATTCCACGTCGTCCGAAGGACGGATTGAAAGGTTTCTTCTGGCCGCGGCGTCCCTACAACAGCCGCGGCGAAATGGAAGCCGTAGCCGGCAAGGTCCGCGATGCTTTGGCTTCGGAGTCCTAGTACTCGCGTTTGGGTTTTTGGTACGGGTGGCGGCTAGACTAGGAAGCAGGATGATTTTGTCGAAAGGGGTCCGACATGGATGGGAATGCTGCCAGAAGCGTCGAGATACTGTTGGTCGAGGACAACCCGGGTGATGCGCGGTTGATGAAGGAAGCGCTGAAAGAAGGAGAAATCCCGCATCAACTGAATGTTGTTCCGGATGGCGAGCTGGCTATCCAATACCTTCGTAAGGTCGGCAAATATGAACACGCGACTCGTCCGGACTTGATTGTGCTTGATCTCAATTTACCGAAGAGGGACGGCAGACAGGTGCTAGAGGAGATAAAGCGGGACGAAGAGCTAAGAGTAATCCCGGTGGTCGTGTTGACGACTTCTAAGGCCACTTCAGATGTGAATGCGGCTTATCAGCTACAGGCAAATTGTTACATTCAAAAACCTGTTGATCTTCATCGATTCTGGGATATCATTCGTTCCATCGAGGGGTTTTGGCTGAATCGAGTAACACTGCCAAGCAAGCTTTCATGAAAAGCGAGCGCTTTCGTGTTTTGTTGGTCGAAGACAATCCGGGTGACGCTCGCCTGCTGCGCGAAACCATTCGTGAGACCAACGATCTGAGCGTCGACTTAATTCACGAAGATACGCTGCAGCGCGGATTGGATCGAATCGGTTCGGACCGATTCGACGTCATCATGCTCGATCTGTCGCTACCTGACGAGGAAGGCCTCGAGACGGTGGTGCGCACGCACGCGGCAGCTCCGAAGATCCCGATCATCGTACTCACCGGACACGATGACGCTGACCTCGCAAGCAGGGCCGTGCGTGCGGGGGCTCAGGACTATCTGGTGAAAGGCCAGGTGTCGCATCAATTGCTGACGCGATCGATGCGGTATGCATCAGAGCGTAAGAAAGCGACGGACCAGCTCCAAGGCAGCGAATTGTATTTCCGATCGCTGATTGAAAATGCGAACGACATTATCGCTGTGGTGGATCGTGCCGGTCGAATTACTTACAGCAGCCCTTCCATGGCGCGCCAGCTTGGGCTTAGCGGCGAGAATTTATCGGGCACTCATCTTGTCGAATTGGTACATCCGGAAGATCGGATGCTTGTCGAGAGTATGCTGCAGACCGGGTGGAACCGGCAGAGTCCGACGCCTTATTTCGAGTTTCGCTGGCGGCGTTTCGATGGAAGCTGGCGTATCGCTGAGGGCATCGGCCAGCAACTGAAATTCGAGGAAGAGCAGCGTGGGCTCGTGTTAAATGCGCGCGACATCACCGAGCGCAAGCAGACCGAAGAGGCGCTTCGCGATCTGAACGAAACGCTGCAAGCCCTGATCGAGACGTCACCCCTTGCGATTCTCTGGATCGATCTGGGAGGCAGGATCAGCGCCTGGAACTCCGCGGCCGAGCAGATTTTCGGCTTCTCCGATCGTGAGGCGATCGGCAACGAGCTCGAAACGCTCATGCCGGACTGTGCAGCTTTCCTGAGCGCTCGGGGCGAGTCGAAGGGACGGCACAACCTGACTGGCGAAGAGACCCGGTTCCGGCGTCGCGATGGGACATTTGTCGAGGTCAGCGTTTGGCAAACGAAGCTTCGGCAGGAAGAGGGTCGTGCGCTTGGTCAGTTGATTCTCGTCGCGGATAACACGGATCGAAAGCGCCTGGAGGAGCAATTCCGGCAGTCGCAGAAGATGGAAGCCGTTGGGAGGCTGGCTGGCGGCGTCGCGCACGACTTCAACAACCTCCTCACGGTCGTGACGGGCTACTGCCAATTGCTGATCGATCAACTGTCCCCGGGTGATCCGATGGTGGAGGATCTGAAGCAGGTGTTCCGTGCAGCCGAGCGAGGCACGGGGCTGACGAGGCAGCTGCTGGCGTTCGGACGGCAGCAGATCGTACAACCCAGAGTGGTCGATTTGAGTTCCCTGCTGGCCGACATGAATCACATCCTGCGGCGCATTCTTGGCGAGGGTATCGAGTTATTGATTGCGATACCGCCGAACACCGCGAAGATCCGCGTCGACCCGGGTCAGATCGAGCAGGTGGTCGTGAACATGGTGGTGAACGCGCGGGACGCGATGCCGGGCGGCGGGAAACTGACCATCGAGACGCAGAATCTTGAGCTCGGTGAAGAAGAAGCTCGACTCCATAGTGTCGAAGCCGGTTCTTACGTGATGCTCGCGATCAGCGATACGGGCGTCGGCATGGATAACAACACCAAGTCGCACTTGTTCGAGCCATTCTTTACGACGAAGGAACGCGGTCGCGGAACGGGCCTCGGGCTGTCGACGAGCTACGGAATCGTCAAGCAGAACCGCGGCAACATCGCGGTGTACTCGGAGTTGGGTCGCGGAACCGTTTTCAAAATTATGTTGCCGCGCGTGTTTGATCCTGCGGAACCCGAGCTTCGTCCGCTCGAGCGCGCACAGAAAGGTGGCGGCGAGAAGATTCTAGTGGTCGAGGACGAGGATGCGGTCCGGCGAGTGGTGCAAGAGATGCTCGAGCATCATGGGTACGACGTCATGGTCGCGCCGGGCGGCCAGGATGCATTAGCGATCTTCGCGAATCAGGCCAAGATCGATCTCTTAATCACGGATGTCGTGATGCCGAATATGAGCGGCAGGGAGCTGGCACAGAGACTGGTGGCCTCTGTGCCGGATCTGAAGGTGCTCTATGTCTCGGGCTATACGGACAGCGCGATCGTTCACCACGGTGTACTCGAGCCCGGTGTGCACTTTCTGCAGAAGCCTTTCACGCCGGATCAACTTGCGCGCAAGGTTCGGGAAGTGCTCGACCGATAGGGTTACCAGCCCGCGCCCTTCGTCTTGGTTCGAATGCGGCAGACGTACATGTCGACGGTGATGTATAGCGTCGAGCCGTCGTCTCCCCAGGCGCAATTCGATGTGGCTTCGCCGGTTTCAATTCTGCCGAGACGCTTGCCATCGGGTGCAAAGATATGGAGGCCTCCTGGTCCTGTCGCGAAAAGGTTGCCGCGCGCATCGATCTTCATGCCGTCCGGCAATCCCTTTTGCTCTTTGACCATGGATGTGGCATCCGCGAACACGCGACCCTTCCCGAGCGTGCCGTCTGCTTCAACCGGAAACTCCATCCAGATCGCACGCGCGGGATCCGACTGTGCGACATAGAGCTTGCTTTCGTCGGGTGAGAACGCGATGCCGTTGGGGCGCGTCATGTCACGATTCAAAAGCGTCAGCTTTCCATCCTTCGAAAGACGATAGACGCCACAGAAGTCGAGCTCACGCCGGGGGTCGTCCCAGTTTCCTGGCAAGCCGTAAGGCGGATCCGTAAAGTACAGGTCTCCGTTGCGCTTGTAGACGGCGTCGTTTGGACTGTTGAGCCTCTTGCCTTGGTAGTTGTCCACCAAAGTGCGCTTGCCGCCGTCTTTGGTGAGCACCGAAAGACGTCTGTCGCCGTGCTCACAGGACACGAGTCGACCTTGTGGATCGAATGTCAGGCCATTGCTACCGGGCTCTTTGCCGTAGTCGCCAGGTCCGGTGAATCCTGAAGGTTTGAGATACAGGCGCGCGCCTTTTCCCTCTTCCCACAGGAAAACGGAATTCCTTGGGATATCCGAGAAGAGGAGATACTTGCCTTCGCGAGACCAGACCGGTCCTTCTGTCCAGTCGAAGCCGGCAACAATTACTTCGAGCCGGGCATCGGTTCCGAGGATCTCATCGAGCCTTGGATCTTCGCGGATGATGCGTCCGAGCTGAGGAAAGTTCTTTGTGTCTGCGATATACATGGCTCGATTCTCCTGCGCTTGTGCGAGCAGACTCACAGCAAGCGCGCAAAACAGGACGTTCTGTCGCATGGACAGGTATTCTATCGTGTGACTATCGGCAGCCTTGCGTCACTGGATGGAGGCAAGCCAATAACCAGGGCGAGTTCGCACCTGCAAGCCCGGGCGGCGCACGGTCACCTGGATAGTGTGGAATCCACCCTCGTTCTTATTGCTTGGATCGTAGGTGATCAGGTACTGGTTATGGATCTCACGACCGACGTCGGCCACCGCTTCCTGTAAGGCCCGATCACTCACGAAAGGGATCTCGCGGCCGCCGGTGAACTTCGTAAACACCTCTGGGGGGTTATCGACGAAGATGGCTTTGGTCGATCGGAAGATGTCTTCAATCAACGGGGCGAAGTTGGCGCCGTAAGGTGGTGAGCCGGCGTACTGGCCAGCTGTGGTAGGCGTCAGCGTTCCGCCTGCTGGAACATGTCGCGCAGTAGGTGGAATGGGATCTGGTCGTGGGTACGCAGGGTTCGCGGTCAGCTCCGTATAAAGTCGCGACATGTTTAGCGCGTAGATCATCACGTTGTCGACCTGAACGGTGGTCAGCGTCTCGCGCATCCGTCCACCGCTTCCGTTGTCTCGCGCTTCGCTGATCAACAGGATCACTCGACGGTTCTCCTTCGGACGGTTTCGAAGCATGCGCGAGGCGTAAGCCACCGCATCCACCATCACGGACGAGGAGCTTCCGGGCCTCAATTTAGCGAGGCCTTCCTGGAGCTTCGTTGCGTCGTTTGTGAATGGGGTCAACTCCTGGATTCTGTGGTCAAA
>DASQVJ010000607.1:0-4353 GCA_035640835.1 Bryobacteraceae bacterium | reverse complement strand
TCGGGCTCCCAGCCGGCGATGATCTCCACCACGAAATGTTCCTTGCGCAAGCCAAAAGCGATCGCTTCCGCAGGAATGCGCGTGGCCGCTCCGTGGAAGTGGTGCCAATTGACCATCGAATACGGCGACGTCTTGCGGGCGACCCCCGTGATGATCGCATCGAGGGCACCGGGCGTGAGTGCGGGCAGCGAGCGCGTCCGGATCTCCCAGTGGCGGCCATCCGCCTCCGCCAGCGCAAACGGGGCGAGCATTTCAGTGTAGGTCATCGGCCCGAACTGTGCCGACTGCGGCTTGCCGAACGTTTGCAAGTGATCCATCGCGCGCTCCCCTTGAAGCTTGTCGCCGTTCCACAGCGGCACCAACGTGATCGCGGGCTGACCATCCGGGCCGGATGCCATATTCACGAGAACACCGAGTTCGTCAGGCATGGTTGCCGCAAACGCCGCGTAGCGGCGCAGCATTGGCTCGGCCTCGGTCCAGGGAAACACGATCGATCCCGCGAGCATGTGGCGTGTCTCATGCAACTGGACCCGCAGGGAGGTGACGACGCCGAAGTTGCCGCCGCCGCCCCGTATTGCCCAGAACAACTCGAGCTCCTCATCGGGACCGGTCGTCACGCGTCGCCCATCCGCAAGCACCACCTCGGCACCAAGCAGGTTGTCCGCTGCCAGGCCGTACAGACCATTAAGAGGACCATAGCCGCCGCCGAGGGTCAGGCCAGCTATGCCGACGGCGCCGCAGTTGCCCAGCGCCGCAATCAGGCTGTGGGCACCGGCGGCTGCGGCTACCTCCTTGACCTTTGCCCCACCGGAGACGGTTGCGACTCGTGAGTGCGGGTCCACGATGACCTGCCTCATCCTGCTGAGGTCAATGACGAGTCCATCATGACACAAAGCGCGTCCCGCCCAATCATGTCCACCGCCGCGTACCGACAAGGAGAACCCGTGTTGACGTGCACTCCGCACCGCTGCCTGCACGTCCGCGGACGTCTCACACACTGCAATTAACGCCGGCTGCTTCTCCACCGCTCCGCTCCATGTCTGCCGCGTGCGAGCGTAGTCATCGTCGTCGCGTGACACGACTCTTCCCTGCATCGAGGCGCGCAGTTCACGCATCGCTGTCGAGCCAGCCCGGACGCTCTCGATCCTCATTTGCTTACACCTTGTCAGTGATGTGGAGTAACTGGCGCGCACTGTGTGCTGCCCGCGAGCCGTATGTCGTGAGCCAGTCGCGAACTATCGACCAGCACCAGCGCGCACTTGTCGATCCCGCCCCCGATATCAGTTCAGGTACGGGCCGGGCCGCGGGATATCATCGTCTCCATGCCCCTGATGATCGAAAATGCGCGACGTCGTATGTGGCGGCGGCAACTATCAAGAGCGCGGGCGGCGATGAACGGCTTCCGGAACGAGCTGATCGAGCAAGGCCTTTTGCAGAAGCCGTTTAGCGAACTAGATCGTCAGGGATCTGAAGGTAGCACCGCCGGCCGCTCCACTGCCGGGCAATACGTGAAGGACTCCTTTGGGGAGGCCAGCCTCCTCAAAGATGCCGCTCGACGTGCTGCTGGCGTCACCCTTCAGCTGTCGGATCCGATTGGTGTGGTACTGGCAACTCGCGTTTCCTTCTCTGCGCCGAACGTCATCGGCTTCTCTTGAAGCAGCGTATGGCAGACTTATCCGTATCCCTGCTTATTGTGATAAGCTCTATCAGCCAGATGGATTATGTGGTAAGCTGTATCAGCCAGATGGATTACCGACGTCTCGATCTGAACCTGCTTGTGGTGCTCGACGCGCTACTGGAAGAGCGTGGCGTGAACGCCACATCACGGCGGCTGGGTATCAGTCAGCCCAATGTCAGTTTCGCCTTGGCGAAACTCCGCAGCTTCTTTGATGATGATCTGCTAGTTCGACAAGGCAATCGCATGCAGCCGACTCCGACAGGCGAACGTCTGCGCGATCCGGTTCGCCGAATACTGGCAACGGTCGACGATGAGCTGCTGCGCATGCCATCGTTTAATCCGGCGGTGACGGAACGAAAATTTGCTCTCAGCACGTCCGACATCGGAGAATTGGTATTCCTCCCACAGTTGATGGATGCTCTCGCACAGCGTGCGCCGGGCGCCACACTGCGTTGTTTCTCTATGCCGCCGATTGAGCTGGAGCGAGCGATGGCTGACGGGGTGGTCGACATCGCACTAGGCTATTTCCCTGACTTGAACGGAGCGGCATTCTATCGACAAAAGCTGTTTGAGCACCCGTTTGTCTGCCTTGCTCGCGCAGCTCATCCCCAAATCGGCGACTCTCTGGCGCTCGATCAGTTTCTTCAACTTGGTCACATCGTGGTCACCCAAGAGGGGCGAAGCCAGGAGATCTTCGAGCATCGAATGGAGGAGCTGCGGTTATCCCGACGCGTTCAACTTCAGTCGCCTCATTTCATGAGCGCGCCGTTGCTGGTCGCAAAATCTGACCTGATCACCACCGTTCCGCTTGCTGTCGGAACGGCTTATGCCGCTCTCCTGCCTTTGAAGCTGCTCGAATTGCCCATCGACATTCCGCCGATCGAGCTGCAACAATTCTGGCATCGTCGAGTGCATCACGATCCCGCCGTGGTCTGGCTGCGAGCGTTGATAGCCGAGCTATTCCTCGGTCGGGATCCGACGAGAGCGAGGGGCGAAATCGCGCGTTCATCGCCATTCTCACCTGGCAAGCGACCACGGCGTTCCCGGATGAGTCCTAGGACGTAACTTTCAGCCGCCGGTCTGCACGAACCATCTATATGCGCTATATGCGCGCAGCCAATAGCCTGCCGCGCTCCCTAAACGAACGTGCGATTGCAAGCCAAGCTGCTCCTTGCCGGTACAGCAAGCAGACGGCGGGGTGTGACAAAGCTGCCGGTTCCCAGTTTAGCGGGCGCACCCACATCCACCGAAGGGTTATCCGCCACACTGATCCTGCATATTAGAAAAATCAGAGAAGCTGATCGCGCTGCGTTCGGCTAACGTCTCCCAAGCGAACGAAACTGCGACAAGAGGGAGATGGCGCGGTAATTGTCGCGCTGAGTGCACGACACTACATCTCGTCTTGTCACAACGGAGACGAAGATATGATGCTTCAGCGGAACGATGCGGACCCGCCGCGATCCGACTTCGAGGCTTGGAGGGGCAGCTTTGGATCATCGGTCGGCGCGGAGTATGCGTTGGAATGTGCCGAACCAGAGGCCTTCACCGGCTGGGTGCGTCCACTCAATGTATTCGGCTTCTCCGCGGTGGATGTCGCCTGTAAGAACAATCGAATCGAGCGGACACAGCGCAACTTTCGGCTCGATGGCGCGGACTTTTATGGCGTTTTATTCCAGGTGGCCGGCCGCGCGATGGTGAGCCATCGTGGCCAGTCGTTTCACCTCGCCGAAGGCGATATCGCGCTCATCGACAAGACCCGGCCCGCGTCCTACGCCCCCGATAGCGAGGGAGCGCGCTGTCTGTACATCCCGTTTCGTCGCCGGTCGCTAATTTCCCATTTCGGATTCGAGCCGCAGGGTTACCGCGGGCGCGGCGGAACACTAGCAGCACGCGTCCTGCGTCAGCTCGTTCTCGACGGCATCGGAGACGAAGAATCGACAGCCGCGCCGGCCGGCCCCCACATGCGACTCGCCCTCTACGATCTCCTTGGCGCCCTGTTTGCCCCGTCTGATCTGGAGCCCGTCTCTCTTCATACAGACAGGCTGTTCGACCGCATCTGCCGCGTCATAACGGATCGCTGCATCGATCCAGACTTCGGCCCGGCAGAGGTGGCAGCCGAAATGGGGATTTCGCTGCGCTACGTCCAGAAGCTCTGCACGGCGCGCGGCTGCACGTGCAGCGAATTGATCTATTCCATTCGTCTGGACCACGCCGCGCGCCTGCTGACACGCCGGACGTCGCACGCTAAAGGTCAGCCTCTCAGCGAAATCGCGTACGCCTGCGGCTTTCGCGACTATACCCATTTCGCCAGAAGATTCCGGGATCGGTTTGGTCACCCACCGGGAGCCCACCACGAAGGAGGCGGTGCCATTGGTAACCGAATAGCCCGCGCCAGTGCAGCTGACTGTTCACGATCCGCGCACAACGTCTAGCGCCCGGCCTGCATCGACGTACCGGAGTTGCCTGCCGGCGTACGCACCGCCAGGCCACACCACTCCTCGAAGAGGATTCCGCGTATTTAGCACCGGGGAAAGCGCGCTGCGCGAAGCGCCGTTTCCCGATGCTCCAAATTCGCATGTACGGCGCAGGCACAAAGTCAAGACACGATTTTGCCGGTGCCCACAGCGTAGCTCCGACCTCTCAATGGGGCCTAAGCCAAAACAGTCGCCACATAT
>DASQVJ010000606.1:0-4724 GCA_035640835.1 Bryobacteraceae bacterium | reverse complement strand
ACTGATAGAAGGGGATCATGTACTCCGGCTGCCATGTCTTGGGATCCACACGAAGATTGCCGCGCAGCCGCAACGACGAGATCCACAGCTTGCCTTCATGCCACAGACCACCGTGTGAGCCGCCACCGTCACCGCCAGGCGCGCCCAGAGGAATCTGCCGATGACTGATCAGCTTGGAGTTCATGTCGACCTGAAAGACCCCTTGCGGCGGAGCATTCGCAATCATCCAAACGTAGCCTCCGCCGACGGCCATACCGCTCGTATTGCGCGACGGCGTTTTCACGGTTTTCAGCAGCTTGCCATTCCAATCGACCAGCCAGGCGCATTCTTCGAGCGATTCCGGCTCAGGCAGCTTATAAGCTTTCGCCTGTTCGCCCGACAACTTCTGCTCCCCGATCCACAACCCCTCTGGTGTTACTGATACCGCGTTCGGGAATCCTTTGGGACTCTTGAAGAGCTTCGTAGTCTTCGCTTTCCGCTTCGTGAGCTTCTTCCCTGCCTGCTGCGCGAACATCGCAGTACCGCAACTCAGAGCGAAGCCTGCACCGAGCCCCGCCGTAATGAATTCACGTTTGGTCATAAATCTCCGTCCGTCCTTGGCCGATTCGAGCGTGCTCTCCAGACGCTGTGAGACCTTCGACGGGTGCGCAGCTTGGAGGGACAACCCGATGCGCATGCTAGCGTATCGCAGTCCAGCCGAAGATGAGGAGACCGCATACCTGTCCCGGCGACACGCGCGGGAGGAGCAGTTGCCAAGGTGTTCGACTTACGAGCGGCTGGGAAACTCCGCGTCAATGAGTGCTTTCACGCCTTCCGGTCCGGTGAGCATCAACGTCCAGTGCGTCTGACTGCCCGACACCGAAAGCTGAAGCGTAAGGAACGGGCAACACTTTCGCTCCATGCTGAACCACTCGGCGGCTTCGGGCAACGTGAGGGCATCGCCGTCGAGTTGGAAGGCGTACCCGTCTGACACTTCGATTCGCTCGCGAATCGCCTCGCGAACCTGTTTGACAAGCTCGCTATACCGAGGCCGGTCGGCGGCGCTGATCGCGTTCAAGTTGCAGACGAAAGCTTGCGTTGGACTATTGAAGCCTGCCAAGGCCACCCCAGATCTTCGGCGGCTGCCCCGGGTTCGGCTTGGTAATCTCGGGCTCCGGCTCTTTCGGTTGCGGCGGCAAAAGGACAATCGGGCGCTCAGACTTCACTCTGCCTTTCCCTTGCAACTTCTCTGCAAGCGGCTTCCAGCAGTCGCTGCAAATGTCGTACTCTTTGCCTTCGATGAACTTTGGCAGGCACTCTTTGGGTTGCCCGCAGAGATCACAAGTCACCATGACGTTCCTCCATCGCGGCCGGCTCTACCGCTCTGCCCGAATGATAGCGAAAACGCTACTTGATGGCGACGACCATCGAATCGGGGCCGGCGAGGTGCTCGACACGGGTCTCCACAAAGCCCGCCTCCTTCATCCAACCTGAGCAATCCGCGCCCGTGTAATCGAAGCCGCCCGGCGTCTCGATCAACATGTTGAGGCTCATCAGGAGCCCGAAGGTATTGGCCCGACGATCGTCGTCGATGATTGCTTCATACACGATCAGCGCACCGCCTTTGGGCAAAGCCTCGTATGCCTTACGGATCAGCATCTGCTTGGTTTCGAGATCCCAGTCGTGAAGAATATGACCCATGGTGATCGCATCTACCTTCGGGAGAGGGTCTTTGAAGAAGTCACCGGCCTGGAAGTGAAGTCGACCTGAAAGACCGTTCTGTTCAACATATTCTTCAAAAATGGGAGCGATCTCCGGCAGATCAAAACCAATGCCTTCCAGATGTGAGTTGTGTGCGGCGATTTGAACCGCGAGATCACCTTGCGCTGTGCCGATATCCGCGAAGGTCCGGTAATTAGCCCAGGAAAACCGGGACGCGATTGCTCGATTCGATGTCCGGCTCAGGCCCGTCATGGCTCGCAGGAATTCCTTTAACCGCGCTGGATCTGCGTAGAGCGCTTCAAAGAGCGACATCGATCCGTCACGCGCCTCGTTCTGCGGGCGGCCCGTTCGCAAAGCTTCCGTCAGATGAGACCAGAACGGGTACAGCCTGTGATTACACATCTCGAGAATGCCGCCAAGGTATGTTGGCTTCTTCTTGTCGAGGTAGAGATCCGCTGCCGCCCCATTGCTGTACATGTCTTCGTTGCGATTCAGGAACCCCATGGAGACCAGAACGTCGAAGAAGTCTCGAGCGGAACGGCTATGCAACCCAAGCCTTCCCCGCAACTCATCAAACGACAAAGGATGCTTCGCGAGTTCGCTGAACAGGTCCAGCTCGATTGCGCTCAAGAAGGTCTTCGAAGCCCAGAATCCAAATCCAACTTGCAGGATCTGATCGGGCGATGGTTGTGCCGCCGCTGCGTCTTCAGTCATGGAGTGCTTCGGCAATTATCGCAGAGCCCCATCAGGAGACCGTGATGAGTTGAGTCCGGAATTCCGAGATCACGTGAGGGAGTACAGCGATTCCCAAACCCGGTCCGTCCGGCACCGGAAGCATGCCGTCTTCGCCTGGCTGCGGCGGGCTCGCAACAACCTGATCTCGAAACGGGTGCTCGGTACAGTCGAGTTCGAACGTCTCTTCGGACGCTCGCAGCGCCTCTGTCAAGGGTGCAACCGTAGCCATCCAGTGCAAGATCGCCGCCGTGCGAATCGCTGTGCTCCAGTTGTGCGGGATGACTCGCACATGGTTCAGCCACGCTGCCTGCGAGATCCGCCGAGCTCCTGTGAGTCCAACGAGCTCGACTTCCGGTTGAACAATATCCACGACGCGAGGCTGCACGTAGTCGCGAACAATCTGGTCGACCCCCAACGTCTCTCCGGATGCCAGAGGGATTCGCGTTGCCTGGTGGAGCCGCTCGTATCCCACATAATCATTCGCCAACAGCGGCTCTTCCCACCAGAGCAAATCAAACTGCTCCAGCCTGCGACTCAGGCTCATCGCGGCACTCGCATCGTAGGCGCAGTTGCTGTCGACGGCCAGACCCACTCCATCACCGACCGCCGTGCGCACTGCCTGGACGGCTGCAACATCTTCCTCCTGCCCGAACCCGATCTTCATCTTGATGGTCCGAAAGCCGCGACGTACGAAGTGCTGGGCCTCCTCAGCCAGGCCCGCATGCAGGTCGGGCCAGTTCTTGCGATAAAGCGCAGTGCAATACGGACGGACTCGACGCCGGTGAACTCGCCCGAGGATCTCGCACACCGGGCGGTTCAGAATCTGTCCTTGCAGATCCCACAGAGCCATATCGAGGCCGCCACAAATCGACTCCCCACGACGCCGCTGCAGGGTCGACGGTTCTCGCAGCGATTCAAAGATGCCCTCAACTTCGAATGGACTTCTGCCCAGGACTAAGTCGGGCTGTTCGCGCAAGAGTTCTGTCGGACAAGCACCGTCGCCCCAGCCGGTCAATCCCTCTCGCGTGGTGACCTCGACGAGTGTGGCGCGACGCTCATTCGTCCAGTTGAGAGACCAGCCGAACGGCTCTCGGAGTTGGCCTCTCAAATGGTGAACTTGTACACGAGCGATCCGGTCTGAAAGACGTGGGCTTCGAGTACGGTCGTCCAGTTCCGGATTGCGTTCGGTAGAAATTGACATGGACCAATGATATTCGCGCCAATAGAGGAAACATGCGCCCAGCCGCGGATCGAGCGCTCCCCTGCCCTGCCGCGCACCTGATATAAGTAGTCCTGCCATGAATCGTCGGAAATTCCTACAAGCGTCGGGAGCCTCCGTCTTCGCAGGTCCTTTCGCGCGTGCTGCCGCTGCCTTGCGCAAGAAGGTCAAGATCACGGACGTCAAGATGATGATCATCCGTGGGACATGGGATTGGAACCTCATCAAGATTGAAACCGACTCCGGCCTCTATGGCATCGGCGAGGCCTATTGGGGATGGGGTGTCAAGGACATGGTCCTTAACAAGCTCAAGCCGATTGTCGTCGGCGAAGACCCGCTGAACGTCGACAAGCTCTACACCAAGATGCTGATGCAAAGCGCAGGCGCTGGGGCAATCGGAGGCGTCACGGTCACCGCCGCGAGTGGTATCGAGATCGCTCTTTGGGACCTGTGCGGGCGAATTCTCGAGACTCCCGTCTGCAATTTGTTAGGCGGAAGATTTCGCGATCGCGTGCGCTTCTATCGCACCATGCCGGCCGTGGAAAGTCCTGAAGACATGTCTGCCTGGCGGGATCAGGTGCAGGAGGCCAAAGCCGAGCGTTGGGGCTGGACGGCGTTCAAGTTTCAAGGGGACGGGATCCCGCCGCGGGCAGATCCGCAGTACAAAGAACCAGGTCACGATCCTTATGGCCGCAACCTGACGCACAAAGACTACCGGCGAATTGTGAAAGCGATGCAAACGGTCCGCGAGAACCTTGGGCCTGATGCAGACTTCGGCATTGAGTGCCACTGGAAGTACGACACGCAGGATGTCATTCGACTCGGTCGCGAACTGGAGCCGGTGCGTCCGCTATTTCTGGAGGACCCCGTGCCTCCTGAGAACATCGAGGCCATGCAGAGGGTCACGCAATCGATTCCCATTCCTGTGCTTACGGGCGAGAACCTTTATGGACGGCACGGCTTCCGCAAGCTGATCGAGATGCAGGCTACATCGGGTGTCCACATCGACATTCCGAAGTCCGGAGGACTACTCGAATCCAAGCGAATCTCCGATCATGCCGACATGTAC
>DASQVJ010000605.1:0-3988 GCA_035640835.1 Bryobacteraceae bacterium | reverse complement strand
GGGAAATGCGGCAAGCCGGCGAGCGCGCCCGACGAAGCAGCTGGTGCGGCTAACGCCTGCGACTTCGACAGGACAGTAGCGAGCGCCAGCCCGCCGATGCCCTTCATTCCGAGGCTGAAGAATCGCCGTCTCGACTCACATGCCGCCAGCTCGTTAGCGATTTCATCCACCGGATGTTTGCCCGCGGGCAGGTGGCGATGCGAAACCTTGTCGAGCTCGAGCGCTTCTCTCGAATAGTGGCCTTCCTCGTCTGGAAGGTAGAACGGACGGGATTCGCTCATTTATTCAAAACCTCATCGAGGTTAAACAGTTGGTTCGCCACCATGGTGAGCGCCGCGTACTCGGCAGCCGGTAGCGATGGATCATAGTTTCGTTGGCCACTCTTCAGGAGCTTCTCCGCATCAGACGGATTCTCCTTATAGTGGCTCTTAAAGTCCGCATATGCACGCCCCACCACCGCAGCCTCACGCAGCGTAAGCGGTCTTGCCAAAACACTTTGTGCCAGAGCCGTTAGTTGCTGGTCAAAACTGTTCGACGCCTGCATCGAACGCTCCGCGAGGACACGTGCGGCTTCCATAAACTGTACATCGTTCATCGTGGCCAAAGCCTGTAGAGGCGTATTTGTACGTTCACGGCGTGCGGTACAGCTCTCGCGGGTCGGCGCGTTAAAGATCTCCATCGTCGCTGGAGGCGCGCTCCGTTTCCAGAACGTATAGAGCGATCGCCTGTACAAACCTTCGCCTTCATCCGGCTTGTAGAAGCGCGTATTCGAACTGGGCATTGCCACGGCTTCCCAAATTCCCTCAGGCTGATACGGCTTCACGCTGGGTCCGCCGATCTTTCGCGACAGAAGGCCACTGGCAGCCAACGCGTAATCGCGAACCATTTCGGCGTCCATACGGAACCTGGGGCCGCGACTCAGCAGCCGGTTGTCCGGATCTTTTGCAAGCTTCGCCGGAGTCGTTTGCGCCGATTGCCGATAGGTCCCCGACAGCAAAACCTGTCGATAGAAGCGCTTCACGTCCCAGCCGTTCTCGCGAAAATCAATAGCCAACCAGTCAAGGAGCTCAGGATGCGATGGCGGCTCGCCTTGACTCCCGAAATCATCGGTTGTCTTCACCAGACCTGTGCCGAACAATTCCTGCCACATCCGATTCACGGTAACTCGAGCCGTGAGCGGATTCTCGGGCAGGAACAGCCATCGCGCAAATCCCAATCGATTGCGCGGGTAACCGGAAGGCATGTGCGGCAGCACGGACGGAGTGGATGCTTCTACGCGTTCGCGCTTTTGATCGTACGCACCGCGGAACAGGATGTGCGCGTGCGGTGTATCATCCTTCCGCTCCTCCATCACGAGCGTGATTGCGCCTCGCTGCCTGAGCTTCTCGTGTTCTTCGCTCAATGCGTCAAGCTTCGACGCTAACTCCCGGTATGGCTCGTGTTGGGTCCGCAGATACCACTGACGCAACGCAGCGACGTCCTTCACCGTAAGTTTGTCGTTCGACTTCTCGAACGCCGATTCGATCGCCGGCCACTGATTCACCAGTGCCATCTCGGATATCGTGAGCTCACGCTTGAAGATGCGAAGGTCCGAAATCGCGCCCCCGTCCATTCCTTTCCCGAAGACCAGTGGACGATCCACGGTGATGCTGCCCTCCAGCCTCTGCGGTGTCCGACCCTGCGTCAACACTCTGCGGCCGTTGATATACATCTTCATGCCGGCCTGCAGCCTCGACCCGTCGTAGGTTACGACCAGCTGATGCCACTTGCCCGGTTGCATATCGTTGATGTCCACCGAGCGAACGTCGATCGATCGCCCGTCATCGCCTGTTAGCCTGAGCATCGCAATCCGCCCGTACACTTCGAGCACCCATCCCCGATCCTTATCGTTCGGGTCACGCTGGTGGGCAATAGTCTGGGCTCTCTTGGCCTTCTCCGAATAGAAGAAGTGCGCGCTGATTGTGAATGGTTTGTCAGCGCTGATCTTTTCGACATTGAGAAGGTCGATTCCTTCGTCTTTGCTGAAGTAGATTGCCTGGCGCCCGTCAACGGGCGATTCACCGAGCGAAACCCAATCCGCCTCCAGGACCAGACACTGCGTATCTGCGACAAACAGTTGCGCGTCATCGTCGAATACTTTCGCGCCGAACGTCGGTTCTCGACGCTGCAGCCATTTGTCGAACGCGTCGAGCGGTGCGGTCGAGATGTCCGTGAGCTGCGCCTCCGTCATGCGCACCCGCTCTTCCATCGCCGCCCATTTCTCGCGATCTTCCTTATTCGGAACAAACAAAAAAGGCGGCGTGTCGGCAACGTTTCCGTCCATTGCCCTCTGCGGAGTGTTGCGGAAGAAAGCGCCGAGGGCATAGAAATCGCGTTGCGATATCGGATCGAATTTATGGTCGTGGCAGGTTGCGCAGCCGACCGTCATTCCTAGAAATACGGCCCCCGTCGTATCGGCCCGATCTTTTGCGTAGATCTCATAGTATTCGTCGTCGATAGCGCCGCCTTCATTCGTAGTTACGTTGCAACGATGAAAGCCTGTGGCGATTCGTTGATCGAGCGTCGGATTTGGCAGTAAGTCGCCTGCGAGTTGCTCCATGCTGAACTGATCGAACGGAACGTTTCGATTGAAAGCGTCGATCACCCAATCGCGATAAGGCCAAATCTCGCGATAGTTATCGATGTGAATTCCGTGCGTGTCTGCATAACGAGCAGCGTCCAGCCAATAGCGCGCACGATGCTCCCCATAGTGCGGCGACGCCAGGTAATGATCCACCATCTGCTCATAGGCTTTAGGCGAAGTGTCCTTCAAGAACGCCTCCACCTCAGACGGCTTCGGCGGAAGTCCGGTCAGATCCAGAGCCACGCGCCGGATCAACGTTCGCTTATCCGCGACCGGGGCAGGACTGAGTTTTTGTTTCTCGAGTTGCGCGAGCACAAAGCGGTCGATCGGTGTGCGAACCCAAGCCGCATTTAGAACCGACGGAGGCTTTGGCTTCACCGGTGCTTTGAAGGCCCAATGCTCGGTCCAAGGCGCTCCGGTTTCAATCCACTTCTTCAGGACCGCAATTTGCTTTGGCTCTAATTTTTTGTGCGAGTATTCCGGAGGCATGCGGCGCGCCGGATTGGTTTCCGTGATCCTTTGATAAAGGAGGCTCTTGTCCAGTTGACCAGGTACGACCGCCGCCCCACTTTTTCGCGACTCGAGGGCGGCGTCTTTCAAATCAAGACGCAATCCGGCCATTCGAGTGTTCGCATCGGGACCATGACAGGCGAAGCAGTTATCGGATAAAATCGGCCGAACGTCGCGCTGGAAGTCGACGCCTTTGGTCTGGGCGATTATGCAGGGAGCCAGAAGGGCGGCTAGGCCCCGAATTAGCCAAATCTTCGACACGGGTTCATCTCTCGCGCTATCGATTATATGTTTCGACAGCACCTTCTGAAATGTTATTTCTCGCTTTCACGGTCCTCACAATCCAATGGTCCGATCTCTCGGCAGAAGGTCAAAGGCTCGCGATAGAACTTGGTTGGTCGCCAGAGCGCTTCCCGGCAGCGATCCAATCGATCAGGACGCGGAATGCCGATCGCCTGCGCATGGGAGAGCTCGACCATCTCGTGTTCTACCTGCTGCAGTCGAAGGAGTTCACGACGGACCCACCCATCGAACCAGCCCGCGCGGCCCTCGACCCGCAGCTGAAGGATGCGGTGGAGCGGCGCGTCAGCGAGTTGTTGAATGCTTTGAAGGCGCCCTCCACCGACCGGCAGAAGTACTTCTCGACTCTGCTACCCGCTGACCCCGAACGTCTCCTGCGCTCCGAGCTTGAACGCACGCTCCACTGGATCCGCACCAAAGAAGTTGCGTGCAGAACCGCGTCTTCGCCGCAAGCCTGTATCGCCGCGTCCTATGTAGACCGAGGACACAGCAGCGATACACAACCCCGGTCGATGGCTTCCGTCCGGGCGGCTTTCGAATGGCTCGATGCGAACG
>DASQVJ010000604.1:0-10851 GCA_035640835.1 Bryobacteraceae bacterium | reverse complement strand
TCCGGTGTCGCCATCGCAGGCATTGCTTTATCCGTGATCTCCTCCATGTTGCCGGGCGGAGAATCCACTTTCTCGAGAGCCATGCCCATCTGAGCGAGCTGCTCGTCGAGACGCTCCTGGATGACGCTCTTGCGAGACGCCAGCTTCTCGCCATCGAAGCGTGGGTTGATTGAGTTCCACTGGATATTGGCGATCGGCTTCTGTAAGCTCAGGTTCTTCGTCAGGCCGTAACGCACTCCGAACAGAATGGTGGTGGCGAGGATGCCTGCGGTGCAGTAATAGACTGAGCGAGGCGTGGAATACGGCGCCGCCATGACAGGCGAGAGTCCGGAGACGATCCGCAGTGTTTGAGATCGTTGTACCTCGGCCGGAGGTTGTGACGCTTCACGGAAGTGCCACGCGGTCGAGAGCGCGTCGTGCAGACGAAGACGTTCGTCTGTCTGTTGTGCAATCTGATAGATCGAGGGAACGCGGCCACGCAGGCGCGCGACTCCGAATGAGAAGCTGCCGAGGACGAGCAACGCAGGCCACCACCAGTCTAAGAACTGGGTGCCGGTGACCAGCAGAACCATCGCACCAAGCAGACCCGCCGTTACCGCTATCGCGGCCTGATCGAGCACCAGCATAAACAGCCGGCGCCGCCTTACTTTGTTCAAAAACGCAATGATCGCGCCCGTCTCGGCCAATTTCGTCTCCGTACGTCAAAAAAGCCCGACGCGGGGCAGGACACCTTCATTATCCCGCATCGATTCACATGTTACTCTCGACTGAGCTTCCACTGCCGTCGAATTCGCATGTACTAGAGCAGGAACAACATGGAATTTTGGGTAATTGTCCTGACGGTGGCCGTAGCCGTGTTGTATTTCCGTCAGAAGGCGCTCGCTGATGAACTGGAGCGACGCCGGTTTGAAGCCGATCGATACATTGACATCATGCAATCTCTGGTGCGTCGGGTGCACCAGCTGGAGAGGGCTCAGTCTCAGCCACAACCCAGTGCGCCGCCGGCTCCGGAGCCGCAAGTCGAGCAGCCTGTCGAGGTACCTGTTCCCCCGGTCTCGTCGGTCATGCAGGAAGAACCGACCACGGTGGAAGCGCCCGCTCCCGTCTACGCAGCCGAATCCACGCGTCCGCCCTTCCTTGAAGAGGAGGAGCCTGCTGCTCAGACCGACTGGGAGGCGGTTCTTGGCGGCAACATTCTCAACAAGATCGGAGCCCTGATTCTCGTAGTTGGAATTGCGCTTTTTCTCGGTTATTCCTTCACAATTCTCGGTCCAGCCGGTAAGGTAGCGATCGGTTTCGCCATTGGAATCAGCATGCTGGTGGGCGGCGTCATTGTCGAGCGCAAGCCTCCCTACGTCAGCTATGGGCGTGGGCTCATCGGCGGCGGGTGGGCGGCGATCTATTTCACAACCTACGCTGCGCATGACCTTGAAGCGGCACGAATCATCCAGGACCGATTCCTCGGCTCCGCTCTTTTGATGATGGTCGCCGCGGGAATGATCGTCCATTCTCTCTTCTATAAGCGAGAAAGTATCACGGGTCTCGCCTACATCATCGGCTTTATCACTCTGGCCATTAGCCCCTTGACCGGGTTTTCCCTGGCGGCGACCTTGCTCCTTGCCGTCTCGCTGCTGACGATAGCCCACCGGTCGTCGTGGTTCGGACTCGGGCTGCTGGGTGTGGTTCTGAGCTACGGCGTCTTCCTGGTCCGCTACAACGCAGGAATCTATGCGCAACCTGGACTGTTCAATGGTCAGGCGCTTCTCTGGATTTATTGGACTACGTTTGAGATCTTCGATCACTTGCAGCGGCGCAGACCACACCTTATCACCGAATTGGAGATCGAGTTTGGAGGGATCTTCTTCTGGGTGAACGCGCTCGGGTTCATAACCGGCACCCTGGTCCACATAACCGCAATGCAATTGCCTGATCGAAGCGGGCTTTTTGCGGCGATTGCGGTCGCATTCGCTTTGAGTGCCGCGGCCCGTTACTGGCAACGAAGAGATGGTGAGAACGTCCTGCTCGAGTTCGTTCGAGGGGACTTCGGAAGCGCCGCTCTGCTCTCGGCCATCTTCGCGGTGGTCGCTATCCACGCCAAGTACGCCAGCTTCACGGAAACCATTCTCCTGCTGGTGACGGCACAGGTTCTCGTTGTGCTCGGCCAGCTGCTTTCGTCGCGGTACCTCCGGATACTTGGTGGACTCTTTCACTCACTACCCCTTCTACATTGGTTGGACGCTGATTCGAATAATCCTGCGCAGTTTTCGTTCGGCGGTATAACGGTGCACTACTACTCGCTGACGGGGCTGTTGATTGCGATCACTTTTCTCGGAAATCGGCTGTGGACCGGACGAGGGTGGCTGTACGGATCCGCTGCCTCGTTTCTCCTGAGCATCGTGATCGACGCCGGGTTCGAAAAGAGTTGGGGAACGGTGGCCTGGGCTGTCCTGACGGGCACAGCCATGCTTGCTGGAAATCACCTGCAGAAGAAAGAGATGCTCTGGCAGGGATACCTGTTCTCCGTTGTCACCATCTTTCGGGCTTTCTACTACAACGTGGACGCCCCGAATGAATGGACAAGGGTAGGCACCACGTGTCTCGTGATCGGCATCTACTACGCCGCGTACTGGCTCCTGAAAAAACGTCCGACTTGGATCGATGACCTGGGTCAGAAGCTGATTGGAGCAATGCCAACGATTCTGTTGGCGTATCTCATCCACGTTCAAGCAGACCGTAGCTGGGCGACCGTTCTGTGGGCTGTCCTGACTTCTGCGGCAGTGGTGATCGGCACTCACTTGCAACTTACGGAGTTGACCATCCGCAAACACGAGCTCCGATGGCAGGGCTACGTGTTCTTCGCGGCCACGATTGTTCGTTCATTTGTACTCAACACGCAATCCACGAGTGAAGCCGCGAGGATCACGACGACCGTGTTGATCATCGCGATTTTCTACTTGACGTACCTGTTCATTCGCGATTCAAACGTCTCCGAACCGGAGGTCGTGGTGAACAAGGCTTTTGGGGTGGCGCCGAGTGTCCTGCTGGCCTACTTGCTGAACATCGAGGTGCAGGGCCGGTTGCTGACGGTGGCTTGGGGCCTGCAAAGCACAGCTCTATTGATCGTCGGGTTCGCGATACGAGACCGGTTAATGCGAATCTCCGGTCTCGTTCTGTTCCTTCTCTGTGTCGTGAAGCTCTTCTTCTACGACCTGAGCGAGCTCGACACGTGGAGCCGCATCATCTCGTTCATCGTGCTTGGGCTGCTTTTGCTCGGCGCGTCGTGGGTCTATACGCGGTTTCGCGACCAGCTACGGCGGTTGCTCTAGTAGCGCAGCACCGCCGCCATGTCCGCCTGACCGGGCACGCGTTCGCGACGGATTACAAAAACCTCGCCGCTATTGGACAGCGTTCGTAGAGCGGCTGCATTGACCAAGTCCTCATCCCCAGGACGAACTTTGCGGGAGATGTGGACTCGATTCGCAGCCTCATCGAAGTTGCCGGAGAGGCTGGCGCCTGCTGCGATGAAGAGGTGAGCGACTCGTCCCTCGAAAGCAGCCTTTACGATTTGCCGTGCATCGGCTGAAGTGCGTTCGGAGCCGCCTTGCCGTTCATATAATTCCAGCGCTCGATTCAGCGGAGCGTCCCATTCCGGCGCGACGGCTTCGAGCGCTCGAGCGTGCAACTCGCCGCCCTTCAGTCCATCGGGCGCGCCGAAGACGGCATGTTCCGAAACATGTTGCAGCACGTTCCCACGCCGGAAGATGCCGACTTCATACTCAACGGCCGCTGGTACGACGGGCGCCGGGTCATCACGCAATAAATCCTGCACGCCCGTCGACACCTGTTTGAAGAAGTGGTAGAGATACTCGTCCTGCTTCTCCCGATCCGTGCTGGTAGTCGACATGACGCCCTTGAAATCGCCGCCAGTTGATTGTCCAACCACCTGCCGATTGTCCAAGGTGTGGTCCGGCTTGCGGAACTGTAGAAAATCGTCGAGGTTCGTTGGTATGGAAGCCGGCAACGGCACCTCTTCCGAGCTCTTCTCAGTGCAGCGAAGCAGGCGGACGTGTTTTTGGCTGAGCGCCAGGATATAGAACCGGTGATTCTCGTTTAGGGCGGAGAGCATCGGCAACACGTAGAAGTGGTCCGCGACGACGACCTGCTCTCGCAGCTCGCACTTTAAGCCGAACCAGCGGAACAGATCCGGCGAACGGAAGATGGCTACTGACTTTCCGGCCTGAGCCCAAGTGTCGGGAGTGCCTTCGAGCTCCCGCACCGGCGCGAGGAGTTCCTGTATGTCGCCCTTCTCAAAACCGATGTCGGCTAACTTCTGTTCGGCTGTCTGGATGGCGCTCTTGAGCCGCATCTCCGCGAGCCGATTGTTTGGCTCGGCCCTTTGGATTGGAATCAGGATGCTCAAACACAATCCAGTGCTGGCTCCCAGCTCCTTGAGCTGATCTCTCTGGGTCCGTCCAATCTCGATAGCGTTCGTGGCCATATTTAATTGTCTCTCTGGGTAAGAACGCAAGTTCGCCCGACGTGTTTCTATTTTGTTTTCAGTCGGGAGTGGGACCGCTACGCCAGACGGCGAACGACGACCAAGGTGACATCATCGGCGAATGAACCACCTTGCGTCCAATGAGTGAGTTCCTGGAGAACTCCATCTACGATGACGGCGGACGGGAGGTGGCGATTTGCTGCCAGAACCGCCGCCAGCCGCTGGTCACCGAATTCATCCTCCGATTTTGGAGGGCATGCCTCGGTGACACCGTCACTGAACATGGCAAGTAGGTCACCTGGGTACATATAGGTCGACTGGGCCTCATAGAGGGCCTCGCCGAAAATGCCCAAAATCATCCCGCCGCCGCCCGAGAGCAACTCTGCGTGACTGGTTGATCGAACAAGGACCGGCGGATTATGACCGGCATTACAGTAGACGAGCACGCCTGTTGCCGGGTCAAGCACCCCGAAAAACATGGTGATGAAACGGTTGCCTGGACATTTTTTCGCGAGGTGCCGGTTGAGACGCGTGATCAGGGGCGCGGGCTCGAGGGCGGCCTCAGTGAAGACCTGCATCAACGCCTGCATATTCGACATCATGAGCGCGGCAGGCATTCCCTTGCCGGCGACGTCGGCGACCACGATCCCGATGCGACCGTCCGGATAAGCAAGGTAATCGAAGTAGTCGCCACCCACCGTTTGGCAAGGGAGATTCCTGCCCGCTATATCGAGGGTTGGTGACATCGGAGCGGCTGTGGGGAGTAGCCCGCGCTGAATCTCGGCGGCCTGGGCGAGCTCACGCGCCAGGATTCGCTCAGCCTGCTCGACTTCCGCGAGTCGCGCCTGTTCAATGCGAATCGCGGCGACGTTCGCCAGAACGGTCAGCAGGTTCAGATCATCGGCTGTGAAGCTCCGGACCAGGTCGTTCGTATCGAGATATACGAGGCCGATGACGCGATCCTGCGTTTGCAAGGGCACGGCCATAATGCTGCGCATGCCCTGAAGCACGATGCTCTGGCGTCCGGCAAAGGCGGAGTCGAATTGAGCGTCCTGGACAAGGAGGGACTCCTTTCCCTGGATGACGCGATCCCGCACGGTGCTTGAAATCTGAAAGTTCGCACCGTGCGCGGCTCGGACCACCAGCTTGTCTTCTTCAAGGGTCATGAGGACCGCTCGGTTAGCACCGAACGTCTCAATCGCAAGGTCGAGTATCAGGCCGAAGAGTTCGTTAAGAGGGCGATGGCTCGAGAGCTCCTGACCGGCTCGGATAAGCGCAGCAACCGAGCGGCTGTCGCTTGGGCGTGCCGAATCGGCGGACGCCCTCTGCTTGGTGATGACGCCTTTCAGGTCGGTCACCACCGTCATAGCGGCCGGCGTTTGCTGGTCAGGTACAAAGGAGACCGTCTGATTCGTAACTGGTGTGGCGCCGACGATCTGATAATCCAGCGTCAGGTGACCTGCTGTGATTTTGTCTCCGGGGCAGAGCACATGCGGACCAGTGATCCGCCCCGCATTTACGAACGTCCCGTTCTTACTCCCGAGATCGCGCAACACCCAATCGCCGCCGATTCTCTCGAAGACAAGGTGCTGGCGAGACAGGCCGGAGTCATCGGCGAAGCAGAGTTCGTTGGAACTGGACCGCCCGAGAGCCACACGTTCCATCTCCGCAAGCTGGACGGTGTTTGACCGGCCATCTGGCGTATGAATCACGATCTCTGCGAGCATGCAAACCGGGCCGGACTAGGCCTTCGCGCCGGCGGTTGAGCCGAACGACGCGATGGCCGCCTGCTCATTGTCGAACGCTTCGAAAATGGTGTACAGCTTCGTGATCTGCATCAAGTCCTGAACCTTTTTCTGCAGGTTGAGGAGCTTGAGCGTTCCACCTGCGTTGTGCACGGTGGTGCGGCAACCGACCAGCTCGCCGAGGCCGGCGCTGTCGATGTAAGTGACGTTGCCCAGGTTAAGGACGATCTTTTTGACGTCCTTCGAGGCGAGTCCTCGGACAGCATCGCGCAGGGTGGCGGTGCCGTCGCCCAGGGTGATGCGGCCGTCGAGGTCAAGGATCGTGACGTCGGAAACGGTGCGGGTGGAAACAGAAAGGCTCATGGAGATTCTCCAGACGAAAATGAACTGAACCACAAAGACTTGCATAGGCTTAGGGTTCGTGTCAAATATGCTGAGCGTTTGACCCCAGCCCAGCAAGTTTCTAGAATAAGATGTTAGGTGTCACTGTGGGCGGGAGTAACTCAATGGTAGAGTCACAGCCTTCCAAGCTGTTGGTTGCGAGTTCGATTCTCGTCTCCCGCTCCATCCTCCTTTTGAGCCGGCGTAGCTCAGCTGGTAGAGCATCTGATTTGTAATCAGAGGGTCGCAGGTTCGATCCCTGTCGCCGGCTCCAATATTCTTCAGTAGCTTAAGAGAATTGGCGTTTTGGACTGTGCCCGGAATTGGCCGTTTTGCCTCGGATCGTATGATACATGAGTGGAGGAAAGGCCGTGGTTGTATTCTGCATGAAGAACATCAGCGGCTTCGCGCGTGGATTCGGGAGCGTGCTTAGCTTCCGTCGTCGGTCCGATCTCCAGAGAAAGCGTCTGTTGGAGCATGCACGCGAGATTGCGCTTAAGCCCACAAGGGAAGCTCTCGCCCAAGACTGGGCAACGATAGGAGAAGACCTACTCGTAGCTATTCATCAGGCGGACCTGCGTGGACGACCCGAAGAACGTTCCTGCGAAGACTAAAAACCTACGACGTCCCCAAGCCCGAGCAGAACACTAGCGCAGCCCAACCATCACAAGCAAGCGGCGGGTTTATTCGGGGCCGCTACTTGTCTGTCGCCGGCTCCAGAATCTACACTCTGAGTCCAGACGCGATCGCTTTCAAGCGTGGAAGGACCGTCTGGGCTTGCAGCATTCGGCAGGATGAATGCTGGTGTTGCAAGTAACTCCTGGATTTTTGTGCGTGCGTCGCCGGTGACATGATCTTCGAGATTCTAGCCACCGATCGAGCGGACTGGCACGGAGTTCGAAGAAGTCGGCCTGAAGGGCATCCGCCAACCTTCGCCAAGGCTTCGGCTGGCAAGCAGCCTAAAAATGGCCACCCTACATGACATTCGCGATTCGCGAATAGCGAATGCAGAGTCTAGGCAGCAGCCTGTAATTGAACCATGCGGGCGTACCAGCCGCCTTGGCGGACGAGTTCGTCGTGGGTGCCTTGTTCGATGATCTGGCCTCGGTCCAGGACGACGATGGAGTCGGTGATGTCCTGGATGGTGGAGAGGCGGTGGGCGATGATGATGACGGTTCTGCCTTGGAGCAGTGGGAGGAGGTTCTCGAGAATGCGTTTCTCGGTGCCGGAGTCGAGGGCGCTGGTGAACTCGTCGAGGACCAGGACTCGGCGTTTGTCATCGAGTGCGATCAAAGCCTGTGCAAGCGCGATGCGCTGTTGCTGCCCTTTCGATAGCGTCATGCCACGCTGACCAACTACAGTCGAGTAGCGGTCGGGCATGCGCATGATGTCGTCGTGGATGCACGCGACCTTCGCTGCTTCGATCACCTGCTCGTGGGTTGCTTCAGGCCGGGCGAAGCGGATGGTTTCCAGCAACGTCACCTCGGACAGGAACACGCCGTCGGATGAGGACACATAGGAGAAGAGTCCTCGCAGGCTCTCAAGAGGCCACTTGCGAATGTCGTGCCCGGCGACACGGATCTCGCCGCCCTGGATCTCGAACATGCGAGCGAGCAGGTTGTGGATCGTCGTTTTGCCGGACCCTGAGGGTCCAACGATACCCACAATGGAGCCGTCGGGGATGGAAAGGCTGAAGTCCTTCATGACCACTTCGCCTCGCGAATAGGAGAAGCGAAGGTTCACCATCTCAATGCCCGCCGCTGTCGTGCAGGGAGGTGCCAAAGCCTGTTCAGAGGAGCGAATCGAAGGCTCTTCGTTGAGGAGTTTGACCAGGATCCGCGCCGGCTCCATGCCCTCCTGGACTCGCTCAATCAAAACAGCATAGGTCCAGAATGAATTCAGCAGGTCTTCCGTGACCATGTTGAGGTACATGACGGTCGCGGCGTCGAGCGTGCCCTGGCGGTACTGAAGGATCCAGATGCACTGGCAGGCTCGCTTCACCACCGAGAGCAGCATGTTGCGCTTCCAGGAGAACTGATTTCCAACGCGTGTCTCGTGAAGGCCATCGCGGACGATGTTGTCCTGCACCTTTTGGTAGCGCTCGAGGATCCGGTGCGTCTGCCCGAACTGCACGACTGGCTTGATGTACTGGACAGACTCTGCGAATAGCCCGAAGTCGCGATTGTAGTTCTCGTTTCGAACACTGCGAAATGGCTGTCGATGGTGGTTTTCGAGCAGGGTCAGGTAGAGGAATCCGAGCAGAGCGGCGATGATGGGCAGGGCGGTCCAAGGGCTCAGCAAGACGAGGGGCACCAGGCTTAGCGTTGTCCGAATGAGTGCAGGCGCGAGCTCACGGCCGATGCTTTCGGCTGTCTGCACAACTTTCCCGACGCCGTTGTTCACTTTTCCGACCAGAGCACCTGTGTCCTGTTTGTAATGCCAATCGAGTGGCATCGCCAGGACTTTTGCCAGGGCGGAGCTTCGAAGGTGCGCGAAGAGCGGATAGCCGAGGCGGGACAGGAACAGGTAGTTCATCCCAAGGTCGAGGCTTACGATGCCTGCGTCAAACAGGACAAAGCCGATAAAGAACAGCCATTCGGGCGCGCCGGTCTTGGTTAGAGCAGCTTTCAGTGCCCAAACAAGCAGATAGCCGCCCGCGACCAGCATGGATTGCCGCAAAGCGGTGCCAACGAGGTAACGAGCGTAATCGACTTGAAATGGGCGCAACAGGCGCCAGAGCTGCTTAAACATCTCCCTATATATGGTGACGTTTCACGGTGACTGGAGGAAAGCCTGATATTGCGGGTTGAGGTGGTCGATTATGTGGGCGTTCGAAAGCTTAATAATGCTTGTCGACCTCAATGATTCCGGCTTCGGCGAGCTTTCGGCGGCGTTCCGTTTCGGGAGTTTGTGGACGCCAGTTCTTCCAACGGGCGACGTTCTTCTGAAAGAATTGCCGCGCATAGCCGTAGTGGCGATTGCTGAGGAGCATCTCGCCGTAAAGCTGGTCGAGGTCGGAAGCTGCTTCAACGGCTTCGAGAGTTGGTCGGGGAATTGTGAGCAGCTTCGAAGCGAGAGGTTGGCCCTCCTGAACGCGTTTGCCGGCTAGTTGGCGGTCGCTGTTCTCGTATGCTGTGCGTGCCTCGCGGTTGATGTGCTGAAGCCGTGAGAGCGTTTGAGCGTACCAGGGCTCTTTTGTTGGATCGGACGTGGGCTGAGGAGGAGGTTGAGTCTGGCAGGCGGCTAAGAGGAGTAGGAAGGAGAGGAGAATTGGGCGCATGAGCGACTGAAGGTCATGGTACCGGGCTAATCTTGGTGAGGATTGATTGGGGGTGCCGGGTGTGTCAGAATAAGCGAAGAAAAGGCGAAATCACATGGGCGCCGTTCCTCTGTCCGCAATCACCAAAACGCTTCGCGAGTTACAGCAGGATCAGCAGCTAAGCCTTGACTTTTTAGAAGTTTCCGCGCCCGAGGTGAAACCCTTGCTGCAGGGCATCCCGAAAGGCGCAATCACCGAGATCTTTGGCGCTTCCTCATCAGGCAAAAGCACTCTCATGCATACGCTTCTTGCGTCAGCGGTTCAAGCCGGCGAGTTTTGCACCTTGGTGGATGCCAGCGATCGTTTTGATCCTGGCGTTGCGGAAGATGCAGGGGTGGATTTGAAGCGACTCCTGTGGGTGCGGTGCAAAGGCAAACTCGAGCATGCGATTCAAGCCACTGACATGTTGTTGCATGGCGGTGGTTGGGGCATGGTCGTGCTCGATTTGGGGGATATAGCTCCGGCTATGGTGCGGAAGCTTCCATTGTCGTACTGGTATCGATTTCGGCGAGCTGTGGAGAATACTTCAACTTCCTTCGTGGTTGTGGAAAGGGAGCCGTTTGTCCGAGCTTGTGCCTCCCTGGCGATTGAGATGCGTCAAAGCGAGCCAGTTTGGCGAGGGACGCATCCGGATTTTCGGGTGCTCGAAGCTGCTGCAGTGCAGGTGTCGCCGAAGAAGCCGGCTCGAGCTGGAGGTAAGTTTTTAGCCTCTACCAGATTGACTGCGTGATGTTTCCATGTACGGCTGTATCCATCTGCGTGCTTGTTTATCTGCTGCGAACCAGTTGAAGTTGTGCGCAGAAGCGTTTTCTCCGGTTATCGAAATCCTCGGCAGCCAGACGGCAGTCTTCGATGTTCGTGGGTTGGGCAAGCTAATTGGAGATCCGCATGAGATTGCCGAGGCGATC
>DASQVJ010000603.1:0-12295 GCA_035640835.1 Bryobacteraceae bacterium | reverse complement strand
CAAGGACTTCAAGGAACTCTCGGGGGCAATTGCGGCCTCCGCTTTCGGCCAGTTCGTAGTCGGAAACAATCTGCTCAACTCTTCCCTGGTCGTTACGCGTCAGCTCGAGTCGGGTAGCGGCGTGAGTTCGGGTTTCGCATTCATGGATCAGATCGGTCTGAAGCTCACCGCCCCGAACGCCACTAGCCCAGGCGTGCTGCAGAGAATAAATCTGTCGAGTGGCGACGGAATTAGTCCGACTCGCACGATTGAAGCACCTGTGCTGCCGGGCGCGTCCTTATCCTTCACCCGCACGCTCGCACCGCTGCCCAACCGCAGTGCGATCATCGGCCTGACCCAAGGCGGCTTCACGGTGTTCCCCTGGAACTACGACTCGGCTATCAACCCGCCGCGCATCGAGCGTGTGGTCAACGCAGCCGATCAGACGCAGCCCATCGCGCCCAACGGGCTCATCAGCGTCTTCGGTCAGAACATGAGTCCGATCAATCAGGCCGCAAGCGCCGGTCCGCTCCCCACGTCGCTCACCGAGAGCTGCCTCCAGGTGAACGGCCTGTCGATCCCAGTGCTCTTCGTTTCGCCGCGCCAGATCAATGCCCAACTCCCGCTGGTGGAAGGCAATGTCACCATGCGCTTGCTCACTCCCTCCGGCGTGAGCGACAACTTCAACCTGACTGTGTTGCCGAACGCTCCCTCGGTCTTCCGGATCGCAGTCGCTGACGACGAGCGTCCGGCCGTGTATCGAGCTTCGAACAACACCATCGTCACCCAGAGCAACCCGGTTCATCGAGGCGATTCAATCATCATCCTCGCCACCGGTCTCGGCCGAACGCTCCCCGAGATCTCGCCGGGCGAAGCCGCGCCTCAGGACACGCTCGCGGTTGTGACCACTCCACCGACGGTAACGATCGGCGGTGTTCCTGTCGAGGTCGCTTTTGCCGGTCTGGTTCCTGGCCAGATCGGTCTTTACCAGATCAACGTTGTTGTCCATCATCAGGTGCCAACCGGGTTGGCGGTGCCGCTAGCCATCAGCCAAGGCTCCGGCTCCACTTCCATGACCGTCAGGGTCGTGAACTAGCAGCAATCGGCTAATTCGAGACAAGAGGAAACACATGCGTACACTAACAATTCCACTTCTGTTACTGTCCGCCGTTCTGCCGGCGGCGGCCCAGAAGTATGAGTTCGGCATCGGCGGCGGTGGCAGCTTCTACACCTCGCAGCAGGTCAAAAATCCCCGCGGGAATGCGGACGCCGGATTCAACTCCGGAGCCGCCATTACCGCTCACTTCGGTCACAACACCTATCGCTTGATCGGTGGCGAAATCCGCTATAACTACCTCCGCAATGATTCCAGACTGGAGGGGACCGGCGGCACCGCAACCATGGGCGGCGAAGCCCATGTGATCCACTACGACATCCTTGTCCACACAGCGTCCAACGAAAATAGGGTACGACCCTACTTCTCGTTCGGTGGCGGTGTGAAGCTCTGGCGTGGAACCGGAGCCGAGCGTGTCACCCAAGCAAACAGCAGCACCGCCCTGCTCACGAAGACTAGTGAACACTTGGGGCTGATTTCGTTCGGCGCAGGTGTGAAGTACCGGGTCACCCCCAAAATGGCTTTGCGTGTGGACATTCGCGATTACCTGACACCGTTCCCGAGAGAGATCATCGAACCCAATGTTGGATCGAACGTAAGCGGCTGGCTGCACAATATCGTCCCGACGGCTTCTCTGGTTTTTCTCTGGTAACTGACCCGGTATAGTGTGCTAGTGATCGCACTACTACTTCGGTTATTTACACTGCTCTTCTTACTAACGTGGGCGGTCCTGGCGCAAACCGGGCCCGCCACAACGCCACAAGGTCACAACAACAACAACCACTACGTCGGAAGCCAGGTTTGTCAGACCTGTCACCCAAACATAACTACCTCGTTCTTCCGGAATCCTCATTACAAAACACTCACCGGCGAATGGCCGCAGGAGCACACGGGATGTGAGGGCTGTCATGGCCCAGGCAGAAGGCACGTGGAGGCTCGAGGCGGCAAAGAAACGATCATTGCCTTCTCTCTGCTGTCCTCACGCGAGGCCATCAACAAATGCCTGGACTGCCATAAGAAGGACATCTCACGGGCCAATATTCGAAGATCCGAGCACACACTCGGCAACGTCGGCTGCAACAACTGTCATTCCATCCATCGTTCGCAAACCCCGAAGTTCCTGCTCGCGAAGGTCCAGCACGAGCTCTGCTACGGGTGCCACACCGATATCCGCGCGCAATTCTCTCTGCCCGTCAAACACCGTGTTAACGAGGGCTTCATGCAGTGTTCCGACTGCCACAATCCGCACGGGACAAATGCGCCCACCTGGCGCATGGGAGTCAGGCCTCGTATGGTTCGCCAAGCTCTGGTGAACGAGGAGCCTTGCATGAAATGCCACGTCGACAAGCGTGGACCTTACCTGTACGAGCACGCCGCCGTGCGCGTCGATGGATGCGAAGTCTGCCATCTTCCGCATGGCTCCACGAACCCCCGCCTGTTAAGACGTCCAGTTACCTTCACTCTCTGCCTCGAATGCCACAACGGTATGGGCAACTTCGGTCTAAACGGACGAGGAGAACCCCTTCAATCGGCCTCGCATAATATGGCCGACCCGCGATTTCAGAACTGCACAACCTGTCACGTGCGGATTCACGGTTCTAATGCGGATCCGCTGTTCCTGAGGTAAGCCATGCCGAAGACAAGAACTGTTCTCACCCTGGTCCTCTGCTCGGTCGCGGCTCTCGCACAGCAACCTGTCGCTCCGACCAATGCTCCTGTGCAAACGACACGAGGGGAAAACGTCGGCGATTACAACATCCTCAACTCCTGGGAAGTCGGATACCGATTCCGGGATGTCGGCGGCAATCTTGGAAAGTACCGAAGCGATGTGAATTATGGCAACGGCGTCCGGCTCCTCGGCTCGAGCCTGTCCATTAACTCTCGCGAAGGAAACGGCCGCTACTTCGACGAACTCCTGCTGAACACGATCGGCCTCGGCAACGACCCGTATGAATGGGCGAACTTCCGAATCCAGAAGAACAGCCTCTACCGCTACGACATGTTGTGGCGGCAGAACGCCTATTTCAATCCTGCGCTTTATATCGCAAACGGTCAGCACTTTATGGACACCAACCAGCAGCTGCAGGACCACAACTTCACCCTGTTCCCTCAAGGTGCGCTGCGCTTCTATGCCGGGTATTCGCGCAACAATCAGACCGGTCCTGCGCTCACCACGGTCCAACTGTTCGGTATCCGAGGCGACGAGTTTCCGTTGTTCTCGAATATACGCCGCTTCCAGGACGAGTTCCGCCTTGGAGCTGAGTTGAACTTTAGCGGGTACAGGCTCTTCTTGATGCGTGGCTGGGAACGCTTCCGCGATGACACGGAGGATCGCGGAATACAACTGCCTATGGGCAACAACCCGACCGACCCCGTCCAACTGAACCAGTTCCAGCGCACGCAGCCCTGGCACGGCGACACGGACAGCTGGCGTGTTCAACTTTTCAAGGAACAGAGCCGCTGGCTCACCTGGAATGCCCGATTCACTCACGCGTCCACGGGCAGGCACTTCATATTCGACGAAAGTCTGACCGCTGCGGACCGCACGAGCCCTGCGCGCAGAGTTCAGACGCTCGTGACAGGAACTGGTCGTCGTCCGGTGACCGCAGCGAACCTGACGCTTACCATCTTCCCTGGCGACCGGTTCAGCATCACGAATCACACCGCCTATAACAACGTGAAGATGGAAGGCGACGGCGTGTTTACGCAGGTCAACAATCTGACGCTGCAGGACACGGTCATTCCCTTCCAGCTCCTCTCAATCCGGACGATCGTGAATCTCACGGATGCACACTACCAGGTGAGTCCCTGGTTCGGTGTCCGAGCCGGTTACCAGTTTTCGACACGTCGCGTGCGAAGCATCCAACAAACAACCTTCGATGGCTTCAGTGAGCGCGAGGACTACACACAGGACAACACCCTGAACGCTGGGGTGGTTGGGTTCCGCTTGCAGCCCATGAAGCGCCTGACCATCAATTTTGACGGCGAGATCGGACGTGCGGACCGGCCGATCTATCCCATCAGCGAGCGCAATTACCACGCATTCGCCGGGCGCGTGCAGTACCGAACGCGCACCTTGACACTAAGTGCGGCGGCAAAGGCGAACTATAATTTCAACTCGATTTCGCTGGCGAATCACAGTTCCCGTGCTCGAACTTATTCAGCGGATGCATCATGGAACGTCCGGCCCTGGTTTGGCTTCGATGCAAGCTACAGCAAGCTTCATCTGAATACCGCGACCGGAATCGCCTACTTCGCCCTCGGCGAGCTGATCGAGAACAGTAGCTCCATTTACATCAGCAACATTCATCTCGGCTACTTCGCCGGTCGGTTCACTTTCGGCCGACGGGTCGAGTTCCTCGCCGGGGTGACTCGTACCCAGGACACCGGCGACGGCAGAAGTGTACCAACTGCCGGAGTCGACTTGCTCTCAAGCCCACCCGAAGTTCAGCCGATCTTTGCTTCAGCACAGACTTTTCCGCTGAGCTTCACCTCGCCCATGGCGAGGGTCTCCGTGCGGATACTGCCGCGAGTTCGTTGGAACTTCGGCTATCAGTATTACAAATACCGGGAGGAATTCCGGCACGTGCAGGACTATCGCGCACACACAGGGTTCACGAGTTTGAGCTGGTCCTTCTAATCGCCGGAATAGCTGATGAGCTTTCGCGCCACAAACTTCACCGTGATGGTGCTGCTTCTGCTCGCCTTCACCATCTTCACGATGGCATACCGGCAGAAGCGCCCGCTCGACTCGAACGTGCCGTTCATTTATTGGATCCTGATGTTTCTGTTTACGCTGGTTCGCCCTGAGGAGACCTGGGATCTGCGGCTCATACTGGTCGGAGCGTTTGCAGGACTCATGCTGCGTTTCGAATTCATGAACCGGTGGATGGCCCGTATCGTGCAATGGGTGGAAATGGCTGTTTGGGTGTACGTTCTGTACCGGGGATGTCAAATCATCTTCTTCTGAGTCTGTGGGTGTGCACCCGAAACCGCTAAAGGGCGCTTTCCAAAAGTCTGGAAACCGGCTAACATTTCGGCACGTAGTTATGCTGAGCACGCTGGGGTCCCCCTGAAAGCACGCTCGAAGTGAGGGCGCAATGGCTCGATTCTCCGCTGTCATGGCTTTGACGCTCGTATCGGCGGCGTCGCTTATAGCTGCCGACGACGAGTACGTATTCAAAAGCGAGGTTTCGCTGGCTCGTGTCGATACCCAGGTTGTGGATCGCAACAACCAGGCAATCACAGGCCTGCGCGCACAGGATTTTGTTCTGACCGAAGACGGTCAAGTCAAAGATATTCGGAACTTCTTGAGCGAGGACATGCCGATGGACTTGCTCCTGCTCCTCGACGTAAGTGGAAGCATGAGGCCCCATGTAGAAAGGATTGCTCATGCCGCAAGCACGGCTCTTCAGGTACTTGGGGACGAAGACAGAGTTGCCATCATGGTGTTCGACCGCGGAACCCGCGTTCGGCTGCCTTTCAAGAAGTCGTTGGAATCCGTCCAGAATGAACTTGGTCACCTGCTGAATGACGAGGGTTTTGACGGAGGGACGGACATCACGCGAGCCCTTCTTGAGGCGTCCCGCTACATTCAGGTCAACGGCCGCAAGGACGCGCGAAGAGCAATCGTTATCCTGACCGATGATCAGACGGAGCGGGCGCGCGACGAAATCGGCGTCGGCAATGCACTCGCACGAGCGAACACGGTTCTGAGCGCCTTGATCGCTCCCGACGCAATGGCGATATACCAGCAGCGCTATCCGACCAGCGGTGGTGGAAATGGTCCCTATGGACGCTCAGGTGGCGGTTTGGGCGGATTAGGCGGCGTGATCATCGGCGGCGGTGGTCCTTGGGGCCGCCGGTCTCCGGGAAGCAATTACCCGGGCGGTGGCTATCCCGGCGGTGGATACCCATCGGGCGGCGGCTACCCCGGAGGTGGATACCCGGGTGGTGGTTACCCCGGAGGTGGCTACCCGTCGGGTGGCGGTTACCCGGGAGGTGGATACCCCGGCGGTGGTTACCCGTCGGGTGGTGGTTACCCGGGCGGCGGTCCGGTTATCATTGCCGGACGGACTCATTCAGCGGGCACCAGCGAGATCGCTCGATCTTCGGGTGGGGACTCCATGCCGGTGAGCGCGGCCTCGGCCCTGGAAGATACGTTGAACCGTCTGCGCCAACGCTACGCCCTGTTCTATCACGCAGGCACAGGGGCTTCACACAATGTCCAGGTGCACTTGGCTGACGGAGCGTGGCGTCATTTTGGGAACCCTGAAGTGCGATTCCGGCGTGTGTCGATCAACAGTGATGGTTCTGGTACCCCAGATGCCGTGATGGTCTCGCGCGGGCCCGCACCCGCAGTGCCTCTGCCTCCACAGTCTTCGGCTTCGGCCTCTTCGGATCCGGACGATGACGGCTGGCGTCCAGACACTGGGCAGGACCGGACGCCTGTCATGCGCCGGCGCCGTCCGGCCGTGAACGAGGATGGAAGCCGCGGCCCAAGTCCCGATGTCGCCAACTCGCCGGATCCGCAGCCGGCGGTGGATGACACTCCACGCCGGACACCGGTCCCGGCAACTCAGACGGATCGGACCCAGCCGGCTCCCGCTCCAGCAGCCACTTCGACGGCTCCGGCAGCCACTTCGACGAATGATGGCCGTGGCGGATGGCGGCGCGTCGATGAACCTCCACCGGGGGACGATGGTGGAGCCTGGCGCAAGTCTACACCTGCGCCGGCGAACAAGCCCGCTTCAAAGCGCTAACTTACTCGAGAGGCAGGCCGGAGGATTGGATCGCTCTCCATCCTCCGTCCAATGAGTAAACCTCTTTATAACCCATCTTTTGCAAGCTGTCTGCTGCGAGGGCCGAGCGGAAGCCTCCGCCGCAATAGAGTACGAGCCTTGTGTTCTTATCGGGAACGGTGCTCTCGATGTCTCGCTCAATGATGCCTTTGCCGAGGTGGCGAGCTCCCGCTGCGTGCCCCGCCTTCCATTCGCTGTCTTCTCGAACATCCACCAGAACGTGGTCTACCCCTTCGGATCGCAGCCTCTTGTAGTCGTCGATGCCAATCTCTTTCACCCGAGTTTTGGCGTCGTTGACCAGCTTTAGGAACTCCTGGTTGTGGCTCTTCGGTGCGGTACTCATGCCTCGTTGATCCTCCTTACCCGGGCGCCTACTCTGGACAGCTTTGCTTCGATGTTCTCGTAGCCGCGGTCCAGGTGGTAGACGCGATCCACCACAGTTTCTCCTTTCGCAACCAGTCCCGCAAGCACCAGCGAAGCACTGGCTCGCAGGTCCGATGCGATGACCTGCGCTCCGGTAAGTTGCTTGGGTCCGGCGACCATCGCGCGATTTCCCTCGATCCGGATGTTTGCGCCCATGCGGACCAGCTCCTGCACGTGCATGAAGCGGTTCTCGAATATGGTTTCGGTGACGAAGCTGATGCCGTCGGCCTGGGTCATGAGCGCCATGTACTGAGCCTGGAGGTCGGTGGCGAAGCCGGGGAACTCCTGGGTGGTCATGTCGGTGGCATGGAGGTGGTTGGTGCCTCGTACGGTGACCGCGTCGCAAGCAACGTCGCGGACTTCGGCGCCTGTCTGATTCAGCTTCTCCGAGAGCGCATGGAAGTGGGCAGGGACGCAGCCTGTGACGGTCAGCTCGCCTCCAGTAATCGCGCCTGCGACGACGAGAGTGCCTGCTTCGATTCGGTCGGGGATGATCGTGTGCTCTGCGCCGTGCAGCTTCTCGACGCCTTGTACGCGGATCGTCGAAGTGCCGTGGCCCTCGATCTGAGCACCCATTTTGATCAGGAGTTCGGCAACGTCAACGACTTCGGGCTCTCGTGCTGCGTTCTCGATAACCGTCTCGCCTTCGGCGAGGGTGGCGGCCATCAGGACGTCTTCGGTACCGGTAACACTGATGCGTTCAAAGAAATAGCGGGTCCCTCGCAGGCCTTTTTCGGCCACCGCTTCGATGTAGCCATGCTCCTGGTTGGTCGTCGCGCCGAGCCTCTCGAGGCCTGAGACATGCAGATCAATAGGGCGGGCTCCGATCGCGCAGCCCCCGGGCATGGACACGCGAGCGCGACCGGTGCGTGCCACCAGCGGTCCAAGCACAAGACTGGAGGCACGCATGGTCTTGACGAGGTCATAGGGCGCGGATGGGTCCTTGATCTCTTTGGCGTGAACCTTGAGCGGACCGCCGGGAGGGAGTGTCAATTCACACCCAATGTGTCCAAGAAGCTTCTCCATCGTGCGGATGTCGCGGACACGCGGTATGCGGTTGAGGTAGACCGGCTCGTCGGTCAAGAGGCATGCGGCGAGGGCCGGCAGAGCCGCGTTCTTGGACCCGCTGACGGGTACTTCGCCTCTTAACGGAACGCCACCTTCGATAACTAATTTGTCCATGAATTTACGATTGTAGGGCCTGACGCAAACGTCCCCGTGCTGCAGCTAACAGGCTCCGGGCCTTGTCGGCATCCACGCCGAGCTTGGCCATGAGGATCGAGACTTTTACATCACGCGTCTGATGAAAGAGCCGTTCAGCGGCGCTGCGGTCGAGACCAGTGGCTTGCTGAACGATCCGAATGGAGCGGTCGACCAGCTTCTCATTCTTGGGCTGGACGTTGACCATGAGGTTCTCGTAAACGTAACCGAGTCGGACCATGACGCCTGTGCTCAGCATATTGAGGACCAGCTTGGTTGCCGTGCCAGCCTTCATGCGGGTCGAGCCGGTGACGACTTCGGGGCCGGTCAGAACTTCGATCGGAATATCGGCCAAGGCGGCCAAGGGTGAGTCCGGACTGCAAGCGATGCCGATGGTCAGGGCGCCGAGCTCACGGGCCTTCTTCATGGCTCCGAGGACGTAGGGGGTGCGGCCGCTGGCAGCGATGCCGGTGAGCACGTCCGCCCCGTTCAAGCCTCGGGCCAGGAGGTCCTGTTCGCCGAGGGCTGGATTGTCTTCGCTGGCTTCAGTCGCCCGGGAGAGTGCGGGCTCCCCTCCGGCGATGATGCCCTGGACCAGCTCGGGGCTCACGCTGAAGGTGGGCGGGCACTCCGAAGCGTCGAGGACGCCGAGCCGTCCGCTCGTTCCAGCCCCAATGTAGAAGAGGCGTCCGCCCTGTTCCAGGCGCTCGGCAGTGGCATCAATGGCGCGCGCTATGGGCTCGAGCTGGGCAGCGACAGCGTCGGGGACCCCGCGATCTTCGTTATTCATGATGCGGACGAGCTCGAGCGTGGAGACCGAATCGAGGTGGGCGGAGGCGGGGTTTCGCTGTTCAGTTAAGAGGCTGAAAAGATTGGACATAAAAGCAAAAAGCCCCGGGGCTCAGCGCACTGCCGGGGCTGTTTGACGAAACAAAGCCAAAATCTGTGGGGTGTAGTACCCGCTTTTGTGGTGGTGGTGTAAGCTCTCCGCCTTACGCGTTAAAAGAGCTGCCGCAGCCGCAGGTCGACTTCACGTTCGGGTTGTTGAACTTGAAGCCCGAGCCTTCGAGGGTCTCAACGTAATCGACCTCTGCACCATCGAGGTAGAGCAAGCTGGCCTGATCCACGAAGACCTTCAAGGGGCCGTAAGAGTAAGTTTTGTCGAGAAGGTTTGGAGCATTCTCAAAAGCCATGGAGTAGCTGAAGCCTGAGCATCCGCCACCGACCACGGCGATACGCAGACCAGCCGGCTTGGGCTCCTGGGTGTCGAGGATCTCCTGAACCTTGGTGACCGCGGTTTCTGTCAATCGAATCATCGTCTTGCGTTACCTCTGTTACTGGAATTCGCTATAACCTCAGTGTAGCCGAGATCTAGCGTAAACGCTAACACTTCGATGGTTTAAACCTATGCTCCGATTCGGGAATCTGCTATTTTAGACGGGAACCCCCGCTTCGTGCCGGTGGCCTGTTCCAAGTGTGTGGCCCAGAGTATCGAGGCTGGTCGCCAAAGGTGGGAAACTAGAGGGAACCACGGATGGCGATTGTGCGTCGAGAGGGCATGGACACCTTGAGCGGCGTACTGACCTATCCCGCCTCAGGCGAGGGTACTCGGGCAAAGACGAGAGTGGATCACCGGAACTCTGACGAAGCTGCCCTGGTTCGTCGCGTGCAGGCCAGGGACGAACTGGCTTTTCGCGAGATCGTAGAGCGCTATCAGTCGAAAGTGTTCTCGATCATCTATGGTATTCTTCGAAACCATAACGACGCCGAAGATATCGCTCAGCAGGTTTTCTCAAAAATCTACTTCTCAATCGGGAATTTTGATTTTCGTAGCTCGCTGCTGACTTGGATCTACAAGATTACAGTCAACGAGTGTTACGACTACCTGCGCAAGAAGAGGGTGCGGAAGCTGGTTTATGAGAGCGATTTCTCCGAAGAAGACACAGTTCGGATGGAGAACTCGGAACCGGCTAAGGACCAGCGCCCCGCGGTCGACCAGACGCTGGAGCGTCGCGATCTGATTACCAAGCTGCTGGCGAAGGTGTCCGAGGAAGATCGCACGTTGATCATGCTGAAGGAAGTCGAAGGACATTCCGTTGAGGAACTGGCAGAAATGACCGGAATGAATGAAAATACAATCAAGGTCAAGCTGTTCCGAACACGGCAGAAGCTACTCAAAGCGGCTCAGCGTATGCTCCGCACGAGTGGCGCGATTAGTTGCTAAACGAGCTTTTCACGGGTCGCTCGACGTCCGTTAGCGGACACAGATGACTCGGGGAATTAGAGCGGACTTCAAGATCCGCAAGCGGTTTGTTTTAAGGTTTCAAGGGAAGAAACATGCACGAGCCTTTGTTAGACCGTTTGGAAGACTACTTGGAAGACAAAGGGCAGTCAATTGAAGTGGATCGGCATCTGGCGGAGTGCCAGGAATGCAGGCAAGAACTGGCAAGCATGAAGGCGCAGGCGGCTTTACTGCGCAGTCTCAGGCTTAAGCAGGAAGCGGAGCCGCGTGCCGGTTTTTACGGCAGGGTTTTGCAGCGCATTGAAGCAGAAGGCAAGCCTTCGCTCTGGGCCTTGTTCGGGGAATCGCTATTCGCCAAGAGGCTGGCCTATGCGTCGGTAACCTTTTTGGTGCTGTTGGGTACCTTCTTCGTGACTACCCAGGATGAGACAACAACAGACGATCTGCAGCCGACAGCCATGTTGGTGGAAGAAACGCGGGACCCGGTTACTGCCAAAAACCCTGCTCGGGATCGCGACGTAGTGCTGGTGAATTTGGCCACGTATCAGGACTAACAGGCACGATGTATCGCGCGCCGTGGCAAAATCCACGCATCTTAACGACTTTGCTCTTTGTGTTCCTGTCGGGTGCGGCGACGGGAGCCATGGCCGTTCGGCTGATGGTAAGGGCTGAAAAGCACCCACCATCGGCACCCGCCTCTTACAAGGAACTTTCGCTCCAGAAACTCAAGAAGGATCTCGATCTCACGCCGGAGCAGGCGAAGCAGATGGAGACGGTGCTCGACGACTTCGTAATGTACGTTCAGACCCTGCAGGCGCAGATGGAGGACGTGAAGGCCACGGGCAAGAAGAACATGATGCAGCTTCTGAACGAAGAACAGAAGAAGAAGTTCGAGCGCATGATGGTGGAACTTCAGGCGAAGCAGAAGTAGGCATTGATCAGGCGCCCGTGTGGGCGCTATACTAGGGGTACGTGGAACGATTTAGGGCCGCTTCGTCCGGCTCGGCTAATTGCAACCACGCTAAAAAAAGCTAAAGGCGAATCGGTCTCGTTTCTACCTCAACCCTGCCGCCTTTGCGCAGGGTTTTTTCATTTCGGCCGACTCGCGTTGGAGGAATCCATGAGTGTCCGGCTCTCTGGCCCAGAGGGAGAACTTCTCTCGGTGCGCGTGTCTGTTGCTCCTCGTTTATTAGAAGACCTGTTGGAGTGTCTCGCGGGACTGCCGTTCCCGGTGAACCCGCAGCTCTATCACGGTGTGCCGACTGTGGTGGAGTTTCCGGCATACTCGAAGCAACTGGGACAAGTTCAGAAGGCTGTAGGCGATTGGGCCACGGTGTCGATGAGGCCGATCCTCGTGGCATCGACGGCGGCTTAGTCGGACGTCGATTGAAAAGGCTAACTCCTCGCTGAGTGCAGCGAGCGCTGGAGATTTTAAGGGGCCGTCAAGTGGACTGGGTGGTCGAAAACCACACAGTCCGGCTTTATACGTCAACAGTTGCACCACAGGGTAACGCGCGAGTCGCCGCGTCGATGGAA
>DASQVJ010000602.1:0-7385 GCA_035640835.1 Bryobacteraceae bacterium | reverse complement strand
TCTGCTTGATCGCGGCGACAAGGAAGCGGTAGTGGAGCGGGGTCCGAAACCGCCCGTGGAGCTGAAGTACACCATGGATGGCTACAACAAGTTCCTCGATCCCGATGGATATCCCGGAGTCACACCTCCCTGGGGCACTCTCTCCGCGATCAATCTCGACACGGGTGAGTATGTTTGGAAAGTCCCGTTCGGCGAGTATCCCGAGTTGGTTGAGAAAGGCATGAAGGACACCGGCACGGAAAACCACGGAGGTGGGATCGTCACGGCAGGTGGACTCTTCTTCATCGGCGCGACGCCTTACGATCAGAAGTTCCGCGCCTACGACAAGAAGACCGGTAAGGTTCTTTGGGAAACGAAACTCCCACACGGCGGCAATGCAACACCTGCGATGTATGAGATCAAGGGCAAGCAGTATGTAGTGATCCCGTGCGGCGGCGGCCGCGGCCGGCCATCCGGGGGATCATTTGTCGCGTTCGCGCTGCCCTAATTCGGTTGGCGTTCCTGATGCTGCAAGGGCAGTTGCATAAGGGCGGTGTCGAGCCATCGACCGTGCTTGTGCCCGACACCCTTCAGGATGCCTACGTGCTGGAATCCACAGCGCTCATGCAGCATCACGGACCGGCCATTCTGCGGATCGCCTATAACAGCGATGATTTGACGGTAACCGCGAACGGTACATTCTCCGATCAACGAGCGTAGGAGCAAGGTGCCGATACCCTTGCCCGCTTCGTCCGGGTGCAGATAGATGGAGTCTTCGACGGTGTAGGAGTAGGCGGGCCGGGAACGATACGGGCCCGCATACGCGTACCCAACGACACGGTCCTCGACAGTGGCAACAAGGTAAGGCTTGGCAGATGACGTGAGCGCTTCGAATCGCTGCGTCATCGTGGCCAGATCCGGTGGTTCAAGCTCGAATGTCGCGCAGCCAGTCAGCACGTGATGCGCATAGATAGCAGTAATCGCTTCAAGATCAGCCTTAATCGCATGACGAATAATCGCTGTGTTCGACTTAGTGATCATGTGCGCGAGCAGAAAGCACTCGGATAGCTTGCGCGATCTCGCCTGAGTCGCGGATTCGCTGAGCCTCCTTATAGTATTTGAGAGCCTCGGCGTGGTCCTGGAACTTCGCGGTCACTGCAGCCAAAGCGACGAGCGCCTCATAGTGGCTCGGTTGGACTCGCAAAGCAGCAAGCAGGCGTTCGCGAGCAGCATCCAACTGATTGTCGAGGGCTAGCAGCTTGCCTTGCCCAGCGAGCGCATCGGTGTTCTGCGGATTCGCTGCGAGCGCCTTGCGGAAGCAGATGGCGGCACTTCGGCGATCATCGGATCGCAGGTATTGGCGGGCAATCGAGGTCCATTCGGCGTCGGTTGTCAGGTTCACTCGATAGGCGATCGAGATCGTCCCGGTTCCTTGATCGGCAAGCTCAACCGGCGCTTCCTCCTGAGAGTCACTTACGGGCTGGACCACAACCGTCTGCACCAGGCGGTGGCCGTCTGCGTGAGCGACAACGTTCCAAGTCCCCGGCAAGAGATAGAGCCGCTGCCTATAGGCGATCATCGAAGGTTGCGGCAATTCAAGCTTCGTTTCGTTCGACTCGACCCCGGGGACCTCGATTGCGATCGCGTCCTTCGCGGTGACTTGAAGCGTAATGTCGATGGCCGGAACGCGGTCTGAAGTGCGGTACTGCGTGTAGTTGAACAAAGGACGATGAAGCGCGGTGTAGATGTGGGAGGTCACCTTCTCCCAAATGTCGCGACGAATCATCGCGGATGGGCTCGCGATCATGTAGATCAGCTCGCTGTTGCCCGATCCACGAACTCCGCGCGCAACGTGGAAGGCAGCATCCACCGCTTCGAGCTCCGCCGGACTGAGTTGCAGACGGTTCACGAGGTCATCGGCCGTGACAATGTCGTTCACCGGGAAGGTTCCGCGCGTCCCCGCGTTGTTGATGACCAATGCTCGTACCGTATGAATCTGTGGCGAGAAGAGTTTTGGAAACCCAACGCCTCTCGCACGAAAGAAGAGGAGTTGAATCTCCGAGGAAACCGGCAATCCGGCAACGTGATCGTAGCGCCAGATCTCGATCGGTTGCAGGATGCGGCTGGAGGGGAGTTGCGTGATGTTCGTTGGAGGGCCAAGCGCGATGTACACCCGACCCTGATCTGTGTTTGCGCCCGAGCCAGGTACGCCGCTGCCAAACGTGATGTCGGCGTAGGCGACTCGCTCGAAGAACTGCTCGGCAGTTACCGCCTTGGCATCCCAGAAGGACTCTCGGAACGCTTCGCGCTCTGTCTCGTTTTCAAGCGACAGGTAGCGCTGACGTTCCTGCTGATTCATCGCGACCTCGACTCGCGCGAACCAGGCGTCCTTCACCGGTGCAGCTACGCAGCAAAGGCTCGCAAGGAAGAGCAAAGCGGCGCTTCTCATCAGAAATCGAACCTCGCGGCGAACTGCAGCATGCGAGCCGCATACGCCAGGTTGGAGTTGTACGCGGGACGGCCGTAAGTGGCGAGACCCGTGTTGGAGTTGTACGTACCGTAGTTCTGATAGTTCAGAACGTTGAAGACCTCAAAGATACCTGTGACTCGCATGCCTTCACGAATGGACACAGCTTTCGAGATTCTCCAATCAAGGCGATTGATCGGCTTTCCGCGCAGCGAGTTGCGGGCGATGGTTGTGTAGCCGGGAGCGCGTGACGGACTCAGGTATTTTGAGTCAATAAAAACGGTGGTGCCGTTTGCATAGGTGCGATTCGAAGTTCCCACATAGTTGAACGGGTTCCCGGGAGCAAGCGATCCGAATGCCGCGCCTGAGCCGAAGTGATAAAACAGGCTCGATTGAATCGCCCAAGGCAAGCTCACGCTGCCGTCGAAGTTCAAGGTATGCCGCTGGTCATCGAGCGAGCTGCCCCACTCATTGGCAAGATCGTACTGATTATTCGGATAGCCGAATGCGCCGCTCGTTGAATCCTTCTGACGAGCGATTGTGTAGGCCGCGCCAAGTTGGAATCGATTGCCGAGACGCCTCGTTACCTCGAACTGGCCGCCATAGTAGATGGTGCCCGCCGCTGCCGGTGTCGTGAAGATCAGGATCTGACCGAAGCGCGGATCCGGTCTGCCGGCCGTGGTCGGATTCATGCCGAAACCAGTCGCGGGGTTGAAGAACACATTCATGTCCTGGCGAATCCAATCGTGATAGATGCGCCACCAGACGAAGTCGCCCGAGATGGTCCATGCCTTGCGAAGCTCGCGTTCTACGCCTATTGACACCTGCGCTGAGTAGGGCGTTTGTGCTCCTGGGCCAAGCAACTGCACGTTCTGTGTCGGCGCTGGTGCCTTGCCCGTCAGGAAGTCGTCGCTGGTGTATTGGCCGAACGGGCGGGTGAGGTCGATAGTGCTGGTGCTTGTGCGATTCACCGACACTTGCAACGAACTCTCGCCGTTGAAGATCGACTGGTTGATCACCTGATTGGCCTGGATGTCGGCAAAGTACAAACCGCCACCGCCACGGATCACCGTCTTACGATCGCCGGTCACATCGTAAGCGAAGCCCACACGTGGACCGAAGTTTTTGTTTTGACCACCGCGCGGAGGAATCACTCCGCTCTTCAAAACAGGAGTCGACCAGATACCCAGGTCGTTGTCATAGCGCAGTCCGAGATTGAGCGTGAGCCGCCGCGTGATCTTCCAGTCATCCTGAATCCAGAAGCCGAGGATATTGCGCGGAATGTCGATGTTGAAGTTGCCGAAGCCCTGCACATAACTCGAGACAAGCGGCGATATCGCTGCGAGATTCCAGGTTGTTGGGTCGTTCCAGACAGGGAAGATGGCCGGAAGGTTCGCAGGTGTCGAGGAGATGGGGTTTGCTTGGCCGCGAACGTTCTGTTGGAACAGCCCGGTGTGGTTGTTGGACAGATACTCGCCGCCAAACTTCAAGCTGTGCGTGCCCTTGATCCAGTAGAAATCCGTGCGAGCCTGATTCGTGTTCTGGTTGAACTTCTGCGGGTAGTTGTAGGCTCCGCCCACCGTGATCCCACCCGGAAAGCGGAACTCTGGTGACTCGACGTATGGCAGGTTGGTCCACTGGAAGTAGTTGTAGCCATACTTCGCTTCCACCACCAGCGAGTTCGTTGCCGCCCAGTTCCAGTTGACGAAAAGGCTCGAGTTGTCGCGGGTTTGCTTGGCGGCCTGTGAGGGGTGAGTTGTGCCGCTGACGTTGCCAAACGGGTTTCGCCAGGTGCTCTTGTTGAAGCGGAAACTCAGACGCTGGCGATCATTCATCTGCCAATCGGTCCGCGCCAGATAGGTGTTTGTCGAGAAGTCATTCGAAAATTCGAACTGCTGTCCTCCGAAGCCCTGCGGAGTGGTTACCACTGTCGATGGCTGACGTTCACCTTCATAAGCTCCGAAGAAGAACAACTTGTTCTTCAGGATTGGTCCGCCAAAAGTTCCGCCGAACTGCTGATTCTTGAACGGCAGGACTCGCTGCGCGATCGGATCAGCAGCGTTGAAGCGATCATGGCGGAAGTATCCATAAGCCGAGCCGTGATAGCTGTTCGTGCCCGACTTCGTTTGCGCATTCACCTGGATCTGGGCAGAGCGGCCGAGCGTCGCATCGAACCGATTTGTGATGACCTGAAACTGCGACATCGCTTCGCGGCTGTATTGCGGTTGACCAAATCCAGTGCCGGCTGCATTCTGCGTCACCTGCTGGCCGTCGACGTTGATCTGAAAGCGTCCCTGACTGCCGTTACCGAGCGGCACGGTTGACACCGCATTGACGGTTACGCCCGGCACAAGCAGCGACAGCTCCATCCAGTTCCGGCCGTTCAAAGGCGTGTTCGTCATGCGGCCTGGGTCGACGTTCCCCCCGACCTGCGAAGAGTTCACGTCGATCTCCGTAACCTCGGCAGTGACATCGACTGTGCTCACGGCGTTCGCCGGTTGCAGTTGCAGATCAACGCTTGCGCTTTGACCCACGAGCAAGCTGATGGTGCGTTCGGCGGGAGTAAATCCAGGCGCCTCGACTCGCAACTTGTAAGTCTCCGCTGCAAGGGAAGGGAAGGAGTAGATGCCGACCGTGCTGGTGATTGTGGTTCGCGCTCCGCCGCCACCTTGTTGCACAATACGCACCATTGCTTGCGGCATGACGGCTCCGCTGCTGTCCGTGATCGTCCCGGAGATGGATGTCTGCTGGGCCAGAAGGGAACTGGCACCGACCAGGAGCATGATTACCGCGTGTTTCATTGGATCACCTCGATAAGCGTGTTCGTAATGAGTTTGAGTCCCGTCACGAGGGAGTCAACGGGGACACGCTCGTCGTTTCCGTGCATGCGACGGAGGTCTTCGAGGGTAATCGGGTATGGATAGATGCCATAGACCGGGATGTTGCGTGATCTCCATGCGTACGAGTCGGTACCGGCCTGAAACAGATACGGTGTGACGAGAGCGCCTGGGTAGACGACCTTCGACTGCTTTTCGAGTGCACGATAGAGGTCGGTTTCCTTTGTTGACTCGGGCACCGGCTTTCGAAGGGCGGCCATGCGCTTTTCCATTTGCGCCTTCTGCTCATCGGTCAGCTTGGCGTTGCCGGTCATGCTCGACATCCGAGCCTGTTCCACCTCGACCATCGGATCATTGATCACGGTGGAGAGTTCGTCGATAAGCTCACCGGGCGTTGTTCCTGGCACTGTGCGGAAGTTGATGGTTGCCTCAGCCGATCCCGGGATCACGTTGCCACGGAATCCAGCGTTCATCAGCACTGGCGCGATTGTGTTGCGCATGATCGCGTGCAGAAGCGCATCGCCCGAACTGATTGCCTTGTCGGCTTCCTTCACCTGCTCGGGAGTGCCCGTCACCAGATTGCGGAAGTGCGTTTTCATGGGCTCGGGATTCACTTCGGAGAGCGTCAGGAAGAACTGCTTGGTGGAATCGTTCAGACGCACGCGCGTGTCATAGGTGGAGAGCCTGGTGAGGGCTCGCGCCAGACGATAGATGGCGTTATCGGGCAGAGGCATGGAGCTGTGCGTCGACGTGCCTTTCGCGCGAATCACAAGCGACACACCGGACTTGTCCGCGGTCGATATGCTGACATACTGCACCTTGCCTTTGTCGTCCTGGATGATCCAGCCGCCCTCGTTCAACGAGAACTCGCAATCGATCTTGTCCCAGGCTTTCTCGGCGAGCCAACCGGTGTTGAACAACCCACCTTCTTCGTCGGCTTCCGCCAGCAGAATCAAGTCGCGTTTGGGCATGAAGCCGGCTTTCTTGCGCGCAGCGATGTCGAGCGCCGCCTGCGCGAACACGGCGAGTCCACCTTTGAAGTCGATGGCACCGCGGCCGTAGATGTAGCCGTCTTTCACGACTCCCGCAAACGGCTCGACGGTCCACTTCTCGCGCTCCACACCGACCACATCGGCGTGTGCAGCGATCAATACCGGTTTCTTCGATCCATCACCGCGTAGTCGTGCGATGAAGTGAGCTTTTCCGGGCTGCGGCGTCTGAACGATGTCGACTTCGAATCCTGCTGCTTTGAAGCGCGGCGCAAGAAACTCGGCGATCTTCCCCTCGTTCCCCGGGGGATTCGAAGTATCAATCTTGAGGACGTCCGAGAGCAGTTGGACAACGGCAGGTGTATCCGGGCCGGTAGCAGGAGGCTCGGCCCAAAGGGTTACTGTGGCAACCAGCAAAAGACAAGCAGGCACTTGGCGCATGTGTATCCTCCAGAAGTCGTAAAGCTTGCGACTGGGAGCATGCGCAGATCACGAAGCGCGCAGATGCCTCTGGCGGCGAGGCTGGATCTACTGAGTTTTGAAAAGCATAGCACACACGGTGTGCGTTGGGACGCGGGATGTCGCCGCGTCCTGTTTAGAAGACGACTCGCAGACCGAGCTGAATCCGGCGTGCGTAGTTGAGAACACCATTGACGACACCGAAGTTCGCGCTGGTCGGATTGGTCTCAGGGGCCGCGAAATGTGGGCTGTTGAAGGCGTTGAGCGCCTCGCCGCGGAACTGAACATTGATTCGCTCTGTGATGGACGTGTTCTTGATCACGGACAGATCGATGCTGCTCAAGCGGTGTCCGCGCACCGAGCTGATCCAGCGTGGGAACGTGCGGACGTTCCACTCGAGGCGTTCTTCGTTGCGGCGGTTGAACCCGGCATCGGTGTTGATCCAGCGCTCGCGTGTCGGGTTATCGAGAGCGATGTCGCTAAAGTTTCCGTTGAAACCGAAGTTGCCATTCTGGAACTCGAGCGGTGCACCGGTTTGATACGTGTAAATGCCGTTGATCTGCCATCCGCCCACCACGCGCGACACGATTGGGTTCGTGGTGTTCAGCAACGGCTTGCCGCGTCCGAACGGGAGTTCGTAGACGCCACTGATCG
>DASQVJ010000601.1:0-9541 GCA_035640835.1 Bryobacteraceae bacterium | reverse complement strand
ACGTTCCTCCGGCCGAGGCGATTCAGACGGTCGACGTCACCACCTCGAACTACGAAGCGGAGCTGGGTCGCGCCGGCGGCGCGGTGCTTAATGTATCGTTGAAATCGGGCACCAACGATTTTCACGGCAGCCTGTATGAGTTCAATCGCGTGAGTGCGCTGGCTGCTCGCAGGACGGATCTGACCTCGAAGCCTCCGGTGACCTACAACTACTTCGGTGGCACGGCGGGTGGGGCGATTATCAAGAACAAGACGTTCTACTTCGTCGACTACCTGGGCATTCGCGACCGGCTCGGCAAAGGGCACCGGCTGACCATTCCGACGCTGGCGTTTCGTCGTGGTGATCTGTCGGCATCGCCGACGACCATCTACGATCCCAGCACCGGCGATGCAAATGGAAACAATCGGACCCCGTTCCCAGGAAACATAATTCCGGACGCTCGCATTTCGCCGATCGCTCGCAAGCTGAATGAGCTGCTGCCGGCCCCGACATCATCCAACGCGACAGGTGTCAACTTTGAGGGCTCAACGGTCCGTCAGAAGGACACGAACGGGTTCGACACGAAGGTGGACCACAGCTTCACTGAGAACATTCGGACCTCGGTTCGTTATAGCTTCCAACGTGCTGAGCTGACGGATCCGCCGGTTTATGGATTGCCGGGTGGTCCGGCGAATAGCGGCTTCGGTGGAACTGGTATCACGAACACGCATAGCGCCGCTGTGAACTACACGCATGTCCTCTCCCCGACGTTGATCACCGAGCTGCGCGTGGGTCTCTCTCGCTATCGCAACGATGCGTACGCGACGGATTACGGGACGAATGCGTCAGATGCCGTCGGTATTCGCGGTGTGAACATTTCGGACCTGACATCAGGACTCACGAACATCGACATCTCCGGGTATTCGAATCCGGTAGTTGGGTACTCCCTGTCGCTGCCGTGGATTCGCTTCGAGACGAACTGGAATTTCGTGAATAACTGGACGAAGACGCTGGGCAATCACACGGTGAAGGCAGGTGTCGATTTCCGGTTCAACCGTGACGGTTTGTTTCAGACCCAGGTGTACTCGTTGCGGGGACAGTATCGATTCCGGTCGGGACAGACGGCGCGCAATGGTGACACGAACCAGGGCTTTGCGAACGCTTACGCGGCATTCCTGCTCGATTTGCCGAATGATTATGGGCGCGATTTGCTGTCTGCTTTCCCCGAGTATGTTCAGTTTCCGCTGTTCACCTACATTCAAGACAAGTGGCAGGTGTCGCAGAAGCTGACCCTCGACATAGGCTTGCGGCATGAGCTTTATCCGCCGGCGACACCCAAGCAGCGGGGGGGATTCTCAAATTACGACATGACAACGAACTCCCTGATCGTTGCGGGAGTCGGCGACAATCCACGCGATATGGGTCGCAAGAATTACCTGACGAACTTTGCACCGCGCATAGGCATCAGCTACCGATTGAACGATAAGACGGTGATCCGCACCGGCTATGGCATGAGCTATCTGCCGTATCCGGACAATCGCTACGCGTACAACTTCCCGGTTCGGCAGAACAACGCATTCAATCCGCAGAACTCGTTCGTTGCCGCGGGTAGCATGCAGGCCGGACTGCCTCCTCCGCTGCCCTTTACGGTGCCCCCGGACGGCATCATCCGGAATGCGCCGAATCAGAACTACGAAGTCGTTCCGCTGGACTATCACGAAGGATATGTTCAGAGCTGGAACTTCGCAGTACAGAGGGCCTTGCCATGGAACTTCACGCTCGATACGGCGTATGTGGGCAACAAAGGTACGCGCATGTCGCAGCAGTACAACGCGAATGCAGGAATGGTGCTCGGTGCAGGCCGTGACGGACGTCCGCTGTGGTCGCGGTTCCGGCGGGATGCGGACACAAACATCAGCTTTGTCGGTGTGAACTCGAACTATCACTCGCTACAAATGAAGTTCGACCGCCGGTTCTCGAACGGGTTCCAGTTGACGACGGCTTATACGTGGTCGAAGTCGATCGACTACTCGGAGGATAACGGCGGGTTCGCCTACTACATCAACCCGGAGCGTACGCGCGCACGGTCGAATTTCGACAGACGGCACATGTTCAACCAGAGCTATATCTGGGAGTTGCCGTTTGGCAAAGGCAAGCCGTATGCATCATCGGGCTTCTGGTCGTATCTCGCGGGTGGCTGGCAGGTAAGCGGCATTCTTACGGCGATGACCGGGCAGGCGCTGAACATCACGGCTTCGGGCGCGACCCTCAATGCACCGGGGAACACGAACAATCCCGATTATGTACGGGACGGGTCGCTTCCGGTGTCGAAGAACGTCAACTTCCGGGCTACCGGACGCGGTCAGACCACATGGTTCGACACTACGGCATTCCGCGCTCCGGCTTCGAACACGTTTGGCAATGTCGGCCGCAACGCTTTCACGGGACCGGGCTTCTTCAATCTCGACCTGAGCGGCTTCCGCAGATTCAAGGTGACCGAGCGTTTTACCCTCGAGTTCCGTGCCGAGACGTTCAACTTCACCAACACGCCGCAGTATTCGAATCCGGAAGGCAGCTTTGAAAGTGCCAACTTCGGACAGATTACGAACGCAGCGATCAGCAATTCGGCGGACAGCGGTGCCCGGCAGATTCAGCTGGGCTTCCGACTGCTGTTCTGACAGGTAGTGCGAACTGTGGCTCCTCGGCAACGAGGAGCCACAGGGTCGCGAAATTGAATCAGTTAGCGGCTATATAGCATATTCCCTAGCGCATCGACAAACCTGGTCAAAAATAACTTTCTATTCCATTCCCGCGTCCAACAGTCGTGTTTTCGGTTAGTCGGCTTCGAGACATTCTGCTTGGGCTGTTGATGGTGCTGCTCGGCATTGCCGGACTCATTCTGCCGATCATGCCTGGTTGGGTGTTTCTGATCCCCGGCTTGATCCTGTTGGGCAAACACATACGCCCAATCGCGCGCTTACTCATCTGGATTATTGAAAAGCTGGAACCTTACGTCCCTGAGCAATATCGAAAGCGTGTCAGGCGCTTTCGGAGGGCATACCGCCGGGCCACTTCTGCGACAATAAGAGCTTAAGCCTTCACAAGTCATTCGATGCTCAAGAGCATTACGGTTCATGGTGCGCGCCACCATAACCTGAAAAATATCGACGTGGAAATTCCGCGCAATACCTTCACCGTGATCACAGGTCTGAGCGGTTCGGGTAAAAGCACGCTCGCGTTCGACACCATCTACGCGGAGGGACAGCGCCGATACGTGGAGACGCTCTCGCCGTACGCCCGGCAGTTTCTGGACCAGATGGAACGTCCGGAAGTGGATTCGATCGACGGTCTAAGTCCGGCAATTTCCATCGAACAGAAGACAACCGGGCGGAGTCCGCGGTCGACGGTCGGTACCGTGACCGAAATCTACGACTACCTGCGACTCTTGTACAGCTCGATTGGTGTACCGAGATGTCCCGAGTGCGGGCTGGAGATTTCCAAGCAGTCGACCGAGTCGATTCTGGGGCAGGTGTTGGGGCTGCCTCGGGATCAACGGCTGATGATCCTCGCGCCGATCGTGCGGGGCCGCAAGGGCGAGTACAAGAAGGAGCTCGAGAAACTTGCCAGGCAAGGATTCGTGCGGGCTCGGATCGATGGCGAGATTCGTTCGCTCGACGAAGACATCCAGCTCGATCGGCGTAAGAACCATACGATCGAAGTGATTGTCGATCGATTGCTAGTGAAGGACGGCATGGAGAAGCGGCTCGAGGCATCGATCGAGACGGCCGTCAAGCTGGCCGATGGACTCGTGATTGTGGCGGTTGTGGGCGGCGAAGAACGGCTGTACTCACAAAAAAACGCTTGTCCGCAGTGCGGAAAGAGTGTCCCGGCGCTTGAGCCTAGGTCGTTCTCGTTCAACAGCCCCTATGGTGCGTGCGAGGCGTGCTCGGGCCTGGGGTCGAAATGGAGTTTCGATCCGGCCAAAGTGATTGTCGATCCCTCGAAGCCTCTGCTCGAGGGTGGACTTGGGCCAGGTGGCAGTTCCACGTACATGAACGAGAAGCTCGGTGGCGCGGCGGCGCGGATGCTCATCGACATCTCAAAGCCTTTCGAGAAGCTGCCCAAGAAAACGCAGCAATTGCTCGTTCACGGCGGCAATGGGTTTGGCGGTTTGCTCAAGGTTCTCGAGGAGACATTCGAGCAGGCGAGCGAGGGCTATCGCGATTGGTTGATGGAGTACATGTCGCCGACGCAATGTCCGGCGTGCCAGGGCAAGCGGCTGAAACCATCCAGCCTCGCCGTGACGGTCAAAGAGCTCGGAATCGCCGATCTGACAGGGATGTCGATTGCGCGAGCGCTGGAGACGATGAACTCGTGGGTGCTCGACCGACGCGAGCATCAGATCGCCGGACGCATCCTCGATGAGATCCGCAGCCGAATGGAATATCTGACAGCGGTCGGGCTGGATTACCTGAGCCTCGATCGAGGATCGGCCACACTATCAGGCGGCGAGGCCCAGCGCATTCGACTCGCAACACAGATTGGCTCGAAGCTTCGCGGCGTGCTGTACGTTCTCGATGAGCCTTCCATCGGGCTGCATCCTCGCGACAACGACCGCTTGCTGCAAACCCTGCATCGACTGCGCGACCTCGGCAACACGGTGCTGGTAGTAGAGCATGATCAGGACACCATCGAGCAGGCCGACTACGTCATCGACCTCGGGCCTGGGGCGGGCAGGCTTGGCGGAGCGCTCGTGGCCTCTGGAACGCCCGCGCAGATCGCAGCCAATCCCCAGTCCTTGACGGGGCAGTACATGGCAGGCACAGCGCGAATCCAGCCTCCTGCCAAGCGCCGCAAGGGCTCGGGCGAGAAGCTGGTGGTGAAGGGCGCGCGCGAGCACAACCTGAAGAACGTAACGGCCGAGTTTCCGCTGGGCACGATGACGGTGGTGACGGGCGTTTCCGGCAGTGGTAAATCGACCCTGGTGAACGACATCCTGTACCGTGCGCTGGCGAAGCACGTTTATGAGTCCCGAGCAGAACCCGGCCAGCACGATCGCATTTTGGGACTCGAACATATCGACAAGGTCGTTGAGATCGATCAGGCTCCGATCGGCCGTACGCCGCGCTCGAATCCTGCTACGTACACAGGTGTCTTTGGACCGATTCGAGATTTGTATGCGATGCTGCCCGAAGCTCGCGAGCGCGGGTATAAGCCCGGACGTTTCAGCTTCAACGTGAAGGGCGGCCGCTGCGAAGCTTGTCAGGGCGACGGGCTGAAGCGCATCGAGATGAACTTCCTGCCCGATGTGTACGTGACCTGCGATGTCTGTCGCGGTCGACGCTACAACTCTGAAACGCTGCAGGTGAAGTACAAGGGCATGAGCATCGCAGACCTTCTGGAGAGCACGGTAGAGGACGCGTTGCCGCTGGTCGAGAACTTGCCGCAGATCTATCCGAAACTGAAGACGCTGTACGACGTCGGACTCGGCTACATCCACCTCGGTCAGTCCTCAACAACGCTGTCCGGCGGGGAAGCGCAGCGCATCAAGCTGGCGAGAGAACTCAGCAAACGCCAGACCGGGCGCACGGTCTATATTCTCGACGAGCCTACAACGGGGCTTCACTTTGAGGACGTGCGTAAGCTGCTGGATGTTCTAAACCGGCTGGCAGAGCATGGGAACACCGTGATCATCATTGAACATCATCTGGATGTGATCAAGACCGCAGACTGGGTCATCGATTTGGGACCTGAGGGCGGTGAGCGTGGGGGTGAAATCGTGGCGTGCGGTACGCCAGAGCAGATCCTTCGGAATCGCAAGAGCCATACCGCTCGAGCGCTCGCCAAAGTCATGACTAACGGGAAGGTTGCTTGAGCCGGTACAAGCTGCGTCCGATGGACTTCGGCGGGCTCAACACAGTGCCCATCCATGCTCGCGGAGGGAAGGTCCGGCTCGAGCACTTTGCAAAGCCCTACGAGCAAGGCAGCGGCATTGTCGGTTTGATCGACTCTCTGCCGAGGCTACTGGCATCCGATGATTTCCGAAACGTTTTGGAAGCCATTCTCGATGCGCGGGCCAAAGAGAAACCCATCATCTGGGGCATGGGTGGTCATGTGATCAAGTGCGGTCTCGCGCCCGTTTTGATCGACCTGCACAAGCGCGGCTTCGCGACAGCTTTCGCGATGAATGGCTCCGGGGCTATTCACGATTTCGAGATTGCGATCGCAGGGCACACAAGCGAGGACGTGGAAGCAGTGCTCCCCGATGGGCGGTTCGGATCAGCTGAAGAGACCGGTCGCGAGATGAACGTCGCCATCTTCGAAGGCAATCGTTATCTGATGGGGATCGGCGAGGCCCTTGGCAAGCATCTCACCAGCATTGCTTCGCCGCAGTGTGCTCCTTACAGCCTGTTGTATGAGGCTTACCAGTCATTGACGCCGGTGACCGTACATGTCGCAGTCGGCACCGATACTCCGCACACACATCCCAAGGCCGACGGCGCCGCCATTGGTGCGGCGAGCCACAGGGATTTTCGTCTGTTCTGCACACTCGTGTCGAACCTTAACCAGGGCGGCGTCTATATCAATGCGGGGTCCGCGGTAGTGATGCCCGAAGTCTTTCTGAAAGCGGTCTCTGTGGTTCGCAATCTCGGCAAACCCTTGCGGGAGTTCACCACAGTGAACCTCGACTTCCTGCAACATTATCGGCCCAAGGTGAATGTAGTGGATCGTCCGCATGCAAACGCAGGAGGACGGGGTTTCTCCATTACGGGGCATCACGAGCTTACGATTCCGTTGCTGGCCGCTTCGCTGATTGAGTTCACATCGTGACAGAACCGGTCGAAGGCTATCGCGATTTTCAGGAACCCAGCCCGGAGTCCATTCGTGAGCCCATTCCCGCCGGCGTTCCTTTCTGGAGCTGGCTCGACGTACTCATTTTCCTGGTTTGCGCGGCTTCCGCTCTTGCCGTCGGCGGCCTCTTGGCGGCCGTGGCCAAGTTCCTGCTTCCCATACCGAACGTAACGCCCGCAATGCTGGCGATTGTGGCACAATTCCTCGGGTACGGCCTCATGTTTGTGGCCTTAGCGCAGCTACTCAAGGCTCGATATCACGCTCCTTTCTGGCAATCCATCGCGTGGAACACCCGCGTTCCTGGGATCGAGTGGGCGTATCTCAAAGGCCTCGCGATCGCCGGCGTCTTGATTGTGCTCGGTGCGCTTCTCAAGACGCCGCGCATCGATACGCCAATGGAAGCGATCATGAAGGACCCGCGCAATGCCATCGTCGTCGCAATTTTCGCCGTCACTTTGGGTCCAGTCGCCGAGGAAGTGATTTTCAGGGGCTTCCTCATGCCGATCCTGATTCGCGATCTGAATCTACCTGCCGGAATCTTCCTTTCGTCCTTAGCATTCGCCCTGCTCCATGGGCAACAGTACGCATGGTCATGGCAGCACGTCACACTGATTCTGGTGGCCGGTTGCGCCTTCGGATACATCAGGTATCGGACCGGATCGACGGCGTATGCGGCGCTCGTACATTCGGGCTACAACAGCTTTTTCCTGATGGCTTATTTCATTCAGAAGTGGATTGACTAGCAAACATCTTATGGTGGAAACGATTCAGTGGACCGATGGCGGTGTGGTGATGATCGATCAGACCAGGCTGCCTCGGGAGCAGGTCTTTGTTACCTGCACGAGCTATCAGCAGGTAGCCGAGGCCATTCGCAGCATGGTCATCCGCGGAGCTCCTGCGATTGGCGTGGCTGCAGCGATGGGCGTCGCTCTCGGCGTTCTCGAGGCAAAGCCCGAGCAACTCGATGAGCAGTTCGCCGAGATTTGTGACACGCTGGCCAAGACTCGTCCAACTGCCGTGAACCTCTTCTGGGCGATCGATCGCATGAAGCGTCTCTACGATGCCCATAAGCATGAAGGCATCGAGCGCCTTCGCGAACGCCTCGTAGAGGAGGCTCTATTGATTCGCATGGAGGACATCGCGATCTGTGAAGCGATTGGCCGCAACGGAGCGAGCCTTGTCCCCGATGGGAAGACGGTGCTGACCCATTGCAACGCCGGAGCGCTCGCGACCGCCGGGTATGGCACGGCTCTAGGGGTCATCCGTGCAGCCATAGCAGCAGGCAAGAAGATCGATGTGTTCGCCGATGAGACGCGGCCCTTCCTTCAAGGATCTCGCCTGACCGTTTGGGAATTGCAACAAGACAACATTCCAGCAACTTTGATCACCGACAACATGGCGGGACATTTCCTTCGATCGGGCCGGATCGGGTGTGTTGTCGTCGGTGCCGATCGAATTGCGGCCAACGGAGATACTGCCAACAAGATCGGGACTTATTCGGTTGCCGTGCTCGCGAAAGAGAACAATGTCCCGTTCTTTGTGGCCGCTCCGATTTCGACGCTGGACCTTTCGCTCCCTACGGGCGATCTGATTCCAATCGAGGAGCGCAAGCCCGAAGAAGTCACCCATGTCCACGGCGTACCCGTCGCGCCGGAGGATATTGCCGTCCGGAACCCCGCGTTCGATGTCACTCCGAACCGGTACATCACCGCAATCATCACGGAGTGTGGTGTCGCTCGTGCCCCGTTTGAAGAGTCGTTGCGAGAACTGGTGGACCAGTCAAAAGCGGCAGCGCTCTAGTCCGCACCTGCCTTGTCGGCGAGCTGCGTTTCTTCATCAACCGGAGCAACTCACCGTAGGATAGACCCATGGCTGGTAGCCTCGTCGACCGGTCTCTGCTCGCGCTAACGCGTGATTTGGTGCGAATCCCGAGCCGTGCCGGCATTGATCCATACGGTCCCATCTATCAGTGCATTGCCGATTGGCTCGAAGCGAAGGGCATATCGGTGGAAGTTCTCAGCGAGAACGGAGTTCCATTGGCGGCTACAGCTACCGTGGGTGAAGTACATAAGGGCCCGACGTATCTTCTGATTGCTACCGCTGATACAGCGGGATTCGGAGAGGAGACGACGTGGACCTTCGAGCCCACGTCAGGCGAGCTTTGCGAGGGCTGGCTGCATGGACGCGGGTCGGCCGACAGCAAAGCTGGTATCGCAATCTTCTGTCATGTGGCAGCGGCGCTATTCGCCGAATCGGATCAGCTGCATGGCGCAGTCACGCTTGTGTTCGATGCAGAGGAGCACTCGGGGAGGTTCCTGGGCATTCAACGTGCGATGGCTTCATTGTCAGACGACGCCCGGGTCGCCGGGGCGATGATAGGCTATCCCGGGCAAGACAAAATCGTAATCGGATGCCGTGGCTTTCTTCGCGCGGAGATTTGCATTCACGGCAAGGCTGCGCATTCGGGCTCATCCCGTGAGCATGGCGTTAACGCGATCACTCGCGCGGTGGAGCTAGCTCAGAATCTTCAGAAGGCGCCCTTGTCGCAGGTAACCACTCGCGAGTTTCATCTCCCTCCTCAGCTGACGATTACCTCGATCCGGGGAGGCATCGGCGATTCGAGCGTCCCCGATTTGTGCCGGATGCGCCTCGACATTCGCCTGACCCCAACGTATGATGCGGAGGCAGCGAAGAAGACTATCGAGGAGGC
>DASQVJ010000600.1:0-3564 GCA_035640835.1 Bryobacteraceae bacterium | reverse complement strand
TGCGAAGCCCCATGGTTCACCAGTGGACCCTCAGCTTGCAGCACGAAATCTGGAACACGATCTTCGAGGCTCGCTACGTCGGCAATCGTGCGGCTGACCTGCTGCGTGCCTACGACTACAACCAGGTCAACATCTACGCGGGCGGATTCTATGAGGACTTCCTGCGCGCCCGCAGCAACGGATTCCTCGCGCTGAACGCCGGTCAGGGCTTCAACCCGGCCTACAACCCAAGTCTCCCGGGAAGCCAACAGCTCACCCTCATCCCGACCTTTGCATCCGGTGGAAGCCTTACCAGCGCAGCCGTCCGTCAGGAAATCCAGCAAGGTGAAGTCGGCAGCCTCGCCGACCGCTACCAGCAGAACCGGGCCGTCGCTCCGGGCTTCTTTTACCCGAACCCGGCTGCACTCGCGGCCAACACCATCAGCAACAGTGGCTACAGCCTCTACAACGCCTTGCAGCTCGATGTGCGACGTCGCCTTCGTGCCGGCATGCAGGTGCAGGCAAACTACACATTCTCGAAGGTTCTCTCGAACACGATCGGCAACGACCAGGCCCGCTTTGAACCCTTCCTCGACATCAACAATCCCAGCCTCGAAAACGCCCGAGCTCCCTTCGACATCCGGCACATCATCAAGGCAAACTACGTGGTCGAGCTACCGTTCGGCGCAGGCCGTCGTTGGAGCGGCAATCGTTTCACGAACACCGTCTTGGGTGGCTGGATGCTCGGCGGCATCATCAACTGGCAGTCCGGTACGCCTTTCAGCGTGTTCTCGAACCGCGGCACGCTGAACCGCGGCGCTCGTTCGACGGAGAAAAATACGGCCAGCATCGCCGGCATCAGTGGTAGCGACCTGTTCGACCAAGTAGGTGGCGTCTGGATGACCCCGAACGGTCCGCGCTTTGTCAATCCGAGCATCATTGACCCCGCGGGCCGCGGAACGTCAGGCGACGGCCAGGCAGCCTTCAACGGCCAGATCTTCTACAACCCCGATCCCGGCACTGTAGGCAACACGCAGCGGCGCATGTTTTCGGGTCCGTGGACGTTCAATTGGGACGCTTCGGTCCTCAAGCGGTTCCACGTCACGGAACGGCAGTATGTCGAGTTCCGCGCCGAAGCTTTCAACGTGCTCAACACCCCTCAGTTCTGGGTTGGGAACGAGACGAGCTCCACCACTCGTTTCAACATCAACTCGACCACTTTCGGAGTGATCAACTCCACGCTGAATAGCAGCCGCATCATGCAGTTCGGCCTTTACTATCGCTTCTAACGCGGAAGCGACCAACCAGACCTGACGAGGCGGGCCTTCGGGTCCGCCTTTATCTTTGTCTCTTTGCGAGCACTTTCACGCTGAACGCTCCGATGAGCTTGCCATCTTTCTGGTACATCCAGTCCTCGATCGCAGCACGCTCAATCTTCATAGGCTGACCAAACTTATAGTTCGGCAGATTGTTGGGATCGTTCCCCAGCTTTCCCTCAACCTGCCGCTCATTCAGGTGCTCAACGGTCAACCAGATGTGCTCCGTAGTTTTGCCATCGGTCAAAGGGAACTTTACGCTGAAACTCTGCCCTTGCCGTGAATGGAAAGCCTGCTCGAATTCGGGGAAACGCCTCCGAGCCTCCGCCGTCGCCGCCGCGAGCTCGGGATCCGCGACCTTGGCGGATACGATGTTTTCCTTGGCCTCCGCCAGATTCCTGAAGGCGCTCTCCTTGAAGACGCTCGCGAAGGGATTGGCACTTCTCAGTGCCGCGAGCGTAGACTCGCCAACGAACGGCGCCATCGATCCCTCCTCGGGATCCAGGAGTGCCATGGTGTCCTGTCCAGCGAGTCCCGCCAGGGCCTTGCCGACCACCTGCTTGAGTTCCGCTGTGCTCCCGTAACGTGAGTCGAGTGCCACGCCGATCCAAGCTTGGTGGATTCGGATCACCTCAGCCTGTTGTTCATTGGCGACTCGCTTGGCCATCGCTCCTGGATCGTCGAAGAAAGATTCAGGCGAAACAAGGACCGAGAACTTCACGGTTCTCGCCAGCTCCGGTCTCACCTCGAACCCCTTCTTCAATCGAACGATTCTCACCGCTCCATGAAGAGCCGTTTCAAACGCGGCCTTCACCTCGGATTCACTTGGCTGCCTCGGGTGCTTGAGCAACAGAACCATATTGGCTCCCGGGTCGACGGCTCGCGTCTCCCGCCCTCGACAGAAAACACTCAGCCCCAGCAGCGCAACCACACCAACGGCCCCGGCAATTCCCCGCCACCTCGGATCCATTCTCATCACCAACAAACATCGGCAACTCCGCCCACCACCGGTAGGCGTGAACCCGAGCTCCCCCAACTGTCATCTAACAATCAGGTACCCTAAAATCATTCTGCAGGTTACGTCTTCTCTCGACCAGCTCTACGAGCAACTCGAATCGACGGTTCGATCGGCCCGGCCGAATGAGAACTTCGACTCCCTGCGCCAGGCCTACGAGTTCGCTCGGGATCAGCACGCGAACCAGAAGCGCGATTCCGGTGAGCCCTACCTGACTCACCCGCTCGCCGTCGCCCAGATCCTCGCGGAAATGTCTATGGACATGGTCTGCATCGAGACGGGCCTGCTCCACGACACCATCGAGGACACAGGCGCCACGCTCGAAGAGATCAAAACCCGCTTCGGCCCCGAAGTCGCCCGCTGCGTCGACGGCGTCACCAAGATCGGTAAGCTGAAGCTTCACTCCCGAGAAGAGCGCCAAAGTGAAAACCTGCGGAAGATGCTATTGGCCATGGTGACCGACATCCGCGTCATCCTGGTCAAGCTCGCCGACCGTCTCCACAACATGCGCACGCTCGACTCCGTCTCCCGCGAGCGCCAGGAACGAACCGCGCAGGAAACTCTCGACATCTACGGGCCGCTCGCTCACCGCCTCGGAATGGGCAAGGTGCGCGGCGAACTCGAGGATCTCGCGTTCCAATACCTCGAGCCCGAAGCCTACCGGGAGCTCAAGGCGCAAATGGAAACCCGCCGCCGCGAGAACGATGAGTCGCTGGGCCGCATTCGCAGCGATATCGATCTCAAACTTCGGCGCGAAGGAGTCCCCGCACGCGTCGAGGGCCGTCTCAAACGAGCCTACTCGGTGTATCAGAAGCTGAAGCGGCAGAAGATCCCCATCGACCAGGTCTACGATCTGATGGCACTCCGCATCATCACGGACTCGGTCAAGAATTGCTACGCCGCCCTCGGTGTCATCCACAACGAATGGCACCCGATCCCCGGCAGGATCAAAGACTTTATCGCCATCCCGCGACCGAACCTTTACCAGAGCCTCCATACGTCGGTTATGGGACCGGGCGGTCTGACCTTCGAGGTCCAGATCCGAACCGAAGAGATGCACCGCGTGGCCGAAGAGGGCATCGCCGCGCACTGGAAGTACAAGGAAGGCCGTAAGAGCTCTGTTGCCGAAGACGACCAGCGAATCGCCTGGCTGCGGCAACTCGTGGACTGGCAGAAGGAGATGCGTGACCCCGGCGAGTTCATGTCCACGCTCAACATGGACTTGTACCCCGAGGAGGTCTACACCTTCACGCC
>DASQVJ010000599.1:0-4465 GCA_035640835.1 Bryobacteraceae bacterium | reverse complement strand
CCCAACGGTAGAACATGCGGCTATTCCAGTTTCCGCCGATCAGGTACCCATCAGCCGCCGCCAGGCATCCGATGTGATCGTCCACGTTGAAGCTAGACAGCAGGATTAGCGTTGTCTTGTCGCGCTTCTGAATGGTTGTTGGCCCGCCGCGATGGTACTCGGCCACTGGAACCCAAACGAAGTTTCCCTGCAGAGCCAAACCGCCTGGGTGAATGCGCCGGCCCTCGTGCACTTGCACCTGTGACAGAAGCTTGCCAGAGCGAAGGTCGAAGCGAGATAGGTAGCCTTTGTGCTCTTTTGTGTCCACCGAGGAGACCCATAAGGTAGTCCCCTCCACATCGATTCCCTGCACGTGATGGATTGTTGCCTGCAAGGTAACGGAAGCTCTTTGCTTCCAATCCGTTAGTTGTGTCTCTTGCGGCATGCTAAGCGAGAGCGCGGTCAATGAAAGAGGATTAGTCGTCTCAATGGGAAGTTATTGTAGCCGTTATTGGTCGTCTAGTCTCATCAGATTCGCGATCTCGAGAGGAGCGGAGAAGGTGTGCGCTGCCGTTCTCATTTCCGTGATCGCTGTCTCGCGGGCGGAATCTCCGGATCGTCTGCGTCGATCGCCAAATGAGTTTCTGCAAACCCGGAGCATCTGGCATAATACCCGCGCAGGAGGTCGTGAATGCCCGAATCGTGGAAGGTCGATGGCACCTACATGGAGGCGTGCAACTGCAAGAGTGCTTGCCCCTGTGTTTTCCTCAGTCCCCCAACAGAGGGCGAATGCACCGCGCTCGTCGGCTGGCATATTGCCACGGGCAACTACGGACACTTGAAGCTCGATGGTCTCAACGTAGCGGCAGCAATTCACTCGCCAGGGACCATGGTGGAATCCAAATGGCGGATCGCGCTCTACCTTGACGATCGCGCCAGCGAGGATCAAAAGGATGCGCTCTTGAAGATCTTCTCTGGACAGGCGGGTGGCCATCCGAAAGTGCTGGCAGACCAGATCGGCGAAGTTCTTGGCATCAAGACGGTTCCACTCGAGTTCCATTCGGAAGGAAAGCGCTATTCGTTGCGGGTTGGGGATATCGGCAGGGCGGAGACTGAGACTGTGGCTGGACAAAACGACAGTGAAGTGATGATCTCGAACCCGCCGCTGGCAGTAGCTCCCGGTTTTCCATCCGTGTGCGATAAGTCGACGGAAGTCAAATATCGGGACTACGGATATGACTGGACCATCTCCGAGCGCAACGGGTTCCACTCGCGCTTCATGTATCAGGCCAGCTAGCCGGTTATCGGCGCAATGGACGCGGGACCATCTGATAGTCGCGGCGTCCATCGTCGCTCTAACCGGGATATCCTGGGCGAACCTGATGTCCACCGCGGGCGGGGTGCACAGCCATACGGTGGCACAACCATACGCCCTCACGGCTGCGACATGGACGGTGATGATGATCGGAATGATGGCACCATCAGCATTGCCGTTCCTCACTACCTTCGCAGTGATGGTGAGGCGCCGTCGCGGCGGGAATCCACTGCTCCTCACCTCAATGTTCCTGCTTGGCTATCTTCTCGTGTGGACGGGATTCAGCGCGATAACAGCGGCGGTTCAGTTGGCGCTTCACGCCATGTCGCTGCTTTCTCACGAGTCCGCGAGCCTCAGCCCGTTCCCCGGCGGCGCGCTGTTGATCGCCGCGGGAGCGTTTCAGTGGACGCCCGCAAAACACGCCTGCCTGCGGAACTGCCGGTCTCCACTCGGGTTTCTGATATCCGAATGGCGCGACGGCGTCGGCGGCGCGTGCCGAATGGGGTTAGTCCATGGCGCATTCTGCGTCGGCTGTTGCTGGTTGTTGATGTTATTGCCGTTCGCAGCAGGGGTAATGAATCTCGGCTGGATGCTTGCAATCACGACTTACGTCCTGTTGGAGAAAGCTCTTCCAGTCAGCGACAGGCTAGCGCGGGCCGGAGGCGCAGTGCTCGCCGGCTATGGAGCGTGGACGATCTGGAGCGCGTATAAGTGAGACGAGCACGACTAGTCCGTCAGAGGCGATCTCATTTCGATGTAACGCCGTTCTCCGGGCCCAATCCCCGGATCGCCGGCCACAATCGGTACGGCACATTCGCCGGCGCGGAATCTCAATTGGCCGCTGCGCATTGTATGACGGAATCTGATCGCTCTTCCACGACTACCGCCCGGCTGAACCCTCACAGGAGCTTAAGCGCACGATCTGTGTCTGCACAGATAATCTTGTTTCCCTCTGCATTGACCAGCATTCGGTCGAGACTCAGTATGGCATCGTCTGCAGAGATGAGAAGATCGGCGCGAAAGCCAATTGCAGTTGCTGCATGGATCGCATCAGCGGCGCGTATCCCGCGCGTCTGGAGATCAAGCTGGCGCAGTTGAAGGCGAACCGTCTCGGCTGTTAGATCGAGGACAGAAACGTTGAATAGCTCTACAACTATTTGGACCTGCGTAGTTATCGAACGTGCTGCCGGGATCAATAGAGTGTCGGCGCGAGAAATACCCTTCGCTGATTGCGCGAGCATCCGGTAAAGGGCCTCTTCAACCTCATAGAACGTCAAGCATGACGTGGCACTCGCATGAGTTTTGCTGACCTTCTCGAATATGCGTTCGGCGTCAGACGCGATCTCGACAGGGTGCCGGCCTCGCCTCTCGGCAGATCTTAGGAGTGCATTTGCCGTCCCGCGCGTACTGAGATAATCGATGAATGGTCCGGTATCGAAGTAGACCCGCACTAAGCTGCTCGAAGCTGTGTGACGAGTTCTTCTGGCGTGACGACCTGCGGTCTTTCGGAAGTTACTAGCTTCTTCAACAGTGCATCCCTTGTCACAAGAAAATCGCAGTTATCGGCACTGCTGAGAATCAGAATATCGTTGGAATGCGCCAGGCGGTTCCTCAGCGACCGTACCTTCGGCAGCAAGGCTTCCGCCTTGGCGTAGTCAACGGGCAGGACTCGCAAGTGATCTCTGATTTGCTCAAACTCAGGGCGGCCGGCGGCATCTGCGGCGAGAAGGAGTTCCTGAAGCACGATGGGGTTCACTGCGAAGCTAATGCGACCAGTAGCCTCGGCAGAAAACAGCTGTGCTGCCGCTGACTCGCCGCGAAGATAACCCATGATGACGTTGGTGTCCAGGAAAACCAACGGTTGTCGCGGATCTTGAGCCTCGGTGTCTTCGAGCGGCTTCGTATCAGGCTCCATGCATGGATTTTATCCTATTCGCCCTCGGTCACTTTGTGCGCTGGGCCTCACGCGCTTCTCTGAGCGATGCCAGTGGAGGGGTGCAATTTTCGATACCGCCCGAACAGTCTTTCTCGGAAAGTGCCGACCTCGTACCGAGTCCTGAGTCCTTCGAAATATCCAAACTCCACCGCCGGCACTTCAGGCCCCACTCCCAACTCCGTCACGCTTCCCTGACAAACAACTACTCACAATCAACCCCGAGCCACTATAATCAGATCTCCAGGAGAACATTCAGAATGTCGCACGAACTCGTCCTTCGTCTGTTACAAGACGAAAACGGCCAGGACCTCGTCGAATACGCGCTCATCGTAGCCGCCGTGGGATTGGCGCTCATCACCACGGTCAACCAGCTCTCGACTGCCATCGTCAGCCTTTACTCCAGCATCACTGGCGGCATCGCCAGCATCGGCACCACCGGGCAGTAATCATCGAGGCAGGTCACTCCGCCTCAAAAGAAGATCAGCAGTCATGGACCTGACCTGCTCTGCTCCCGAAGCTTCCTCCGCCATGCGCGGCTCCGCGCAGCTCTGGCGCAAGCTCCTCGTTCCGGACCTTGCATCCACCGGGTTCATCCTTACACTCTTTCTTTGCCTTCTGCTCTTCGACGGCACCACCACTCTCTTCCGAGATGCCGACTCCGGCTGGCACATTCGCATCGGGGAGCAGATCCTCGCGACGGGCACCGTTCCAAATATCGATCCCTTCTCCTTCTCGCGCGAAGGACAACCGTGGTTTGCATGGGAGTGGCTGGCCGACGTCGCCATGGCGATCGCTCACAAGAGCGCCGGCCTCGCAGGTGTCGCACTTCTTTACTCACTGGCCATCGGGGCTTGCACCTGGCTTTGGTTCCGTCTCAACTGGACCGTTGGCGGAAACTTCTTCCTGACGGCGATTCTGGCCGCCCTCATGCTCTCCACTTCAAACCTGCATTGGCTCGCCCGGCCTCATGTTTTTAGTTGGCTGCTGCTCCTCGGCCTGTTGATCTTTTGCGAAACCGCAAAACCCAAATGGAACTGGACCGAAGCGGCTGCCCTCGCCCTCTGCGGAATCCTCTGGGCCAACATCCACGCGAGCTTCTTTCTCGGCAGTCTTCTCTTAGTCCTCTATGGCATCGGTCGATGGACGGCTTCCTTCCTCTGGCCTCACGCCATTCATCAAGCTCGATACGGGAAGAAGTTTTTCAGCCTCTCAGCCATTCTGCTTCTTTCCAGCGT
>DASQVJ010000598.1:0-8228 GCA_035640835.1 Bryobacteraceae bacterium | reverse complement strand
GGGTTGAATACGAAGGATCAGAAGATTCGGCCGCGTCGCGCTTGCCAGCTCCGCGCTGGTTCGTGCGAAAGGCGAGTGAGGCGCCGAGTTGAACTGGATCGCGATGTCGGTAACGCGCTTTGGCATGCGTTTTCCGGTGCGGATGTAAAAAGGAACACCGGCCCAGCGCCAGTTTTCAATGTGGAACGTAACCGCCGAGTATGTGTCAGTCTGCGAGTTCGGATCGACGCCCTCTTCCTGCCGGAAGCCGGGAATCTTCTCGTTGCCGACTTCAGCGGGACCGTACTGCCCGGCCACAGTGTTCTCGGCCACCTCGTCGCCCTTCCAGACGCGGATGCAGCGGAGCACCTTTGCACGCTCATCGCGAACGACGTCGGGCTCGAAGATGCCTGGCGGCTCCATCGCGACTGTCGACATCACTTGCAAGAGGTGATTCTGAATCATGTCGCGTAGTGCGCCGGCCTCCTGGTAGTAAGCACCGCGGCCCTCGACTCCGATCGACTCAGCCGCGGTGATCTGCACGTGGCTGATGTAGCGCCGGTTCCAGAGCGGCTCGAAGATGCCGTTGCCGAAGCGAAATGCCAGAACGTTCTGCACGGTCTCCTTGCCGAGGTAGTGGTCGATGCGGTAGATTTGCGGCTCGGCAAAGACCTCGCTCAAGCACCCGTTGAGATGCCGAGCACTCTCGAGATCGTGCCCGATTGGCTTTTCGACGATGATTCTACGCCAACCTTTCGACTGGTTCATCCCTACCGAACCGATGCCACGAATGACGGCTTCATAGTGGCTCGGCTGAGTCGAAAGATAGAACAGAGCATTATTACCGGTAGCGTCTTGTTCCGCTAGCTCATCAAGCTTGGTTTTCAGCTCCTGGTATACCTTGGAATCGTTGAGATCTCCGGCAATATAAAAAAGACGCTGCGCGAAATCGTTCCAAAGCTTTTCTTCGAACGGTGTTTCATCCAGAAATTCTTTCATCGCGTCGCGCATGCGATCGCGGAACTGATCATCGGACATTGCCGTTCGAGAGTTTCCGATGATTGCGAAACCAGTTGGAATGCGGCGGTCGTAGGCGAGCCGGTATAGCGCGGGAAGCAGTTTGCGCTTTGTCAGGTCGCCATTAGCTCCAAAGATGACGATGGTACACGGGGGGATCCTCCTCTCAAATCGAAGAGGATCCTGAAACGGATTCGCCTCCGGCATGTCCTCAAGGTAGCACTGAAGGCAAAAGTGCTAGGATCGAGATACCTCTCCTCGTTACAACAAAATTACTTGGGAAAAGGTTTGCATTGAGCAATGCAGGTACAGGGTAAAAGGAAAATCCTGGCTGTTGTGGAAGATCTGTTCTTTACGGTCAAGATCTCGGATGCCGCCAAGCGCGCCGGATTCGAAGTGACATACGTCAAGACCGAGGAAGATGCTGTGGCGAAAGCTGCGGAGCTTCCGTCGCTGATGATCCTCGATCTGAACTTGTCGCGGATCGATCCGGTCGGTCTGATTCAGAAGATCAAGTCGGATCCGGTGTTGAGCGAGATTAGCCTGCTCGCGTACGTGTCACACGTGCAGGGCGAGTTGAAGCAGAAAGCTCAACACGCGGGTTGCGACATTGTGCTCGCAAAATCCGCCTTCTCGACAAATCTGCAACAGATCCTGAAGCGACACGCCGGTTTGGTCGCTTAAGCAGGCGCCAGTTCGCGGTTAAACAGGGCCGCTCCTGCGAGATCGCGGAGCGTGACGGTCATCGCGCGCGTTTTCGCGGAGATCTCGACCTCGCCGAAGAACTGCAAGCCGGCCGATGGTGGAAGATTCAGTTTGCCCGCGGGCGGATGCTTTGCGAAGACCTGCTCTGGTCCGAAGGTCTCGTCGAGCTCGTTCGGGCCGAATGTGCCGGCGTTGGAGGGTCCTGACACGAATTCCCAGAACGGGTCAAAGTCGGTGAACTTGGCTTTGGCTGGATTGTAATAATGGGCCGCTGTGTAGTGCACGTCGGCGGTGAGCCAAACCACATTGCGCACTCGGTTGTTCTTCAAGCTCGCTAGGAGCCGCGCAATCTCCAGTTCTCGTCCCATGGGAGCACCTGGTCCATTCGCGATGGCCTCGAATTTCGGGCGTCCTTCAGGATCTTTACCGTCACTCACAAGCAGACCGATCGGCATGTCCGACGCAATCACCTTCCAGGTTGCCTTCGATTCCTTCAGCGATCGAGCGAGCCACGCGAATTGATTCTTGCCTAGAAATGCGGTTTCGGGGCCCTCTGCCGTCTGCCTGTTTGGCGAGTTCGCTCCGCGATAGCTGCGCAGGTCGATCACAAAAACATCGAGCAAAGGACCGTAGGAGAAAGATCGGTAAATCTGATCGGGCTTGGGGCGGCGAGCGGGATTGTACTCACGGAAAGCCTGCGAGGCTGCCTGGATCAGCTTGCGCATGTCCTTCTCGCGATATCGATTGTCGGCCGTGAGGTCCTTCTCGTAATACCAGTTGTTGAGGACCTCGTGATCGTCCCATTGCACGACTAGCGGGACTTCCGCATTCAGGCGCTTCAGGTTCTCGTCAAGGAGGTTGTACCGGTAATTACCGCGAAATTCGGCGAGGGTCTCAGCAACCTTGCTCTTCTCCTCGGTGACGATGTTCTTCCAGAGCGTTCCATCGGGCAATTTCACCTCGCGTTGGATGGGCCCGTCGGCGTAGATAGTGTCGCCCGAATTGAGGTAAAACCGGGGCTCGCGCTTTCGCATCGTCTCAAAGAGGCGATACCCGCCCCAGTCAGGGTTGATTCCCCAACCTTGACCGGCGAGGTCGGCGGTCCAGACGAAACGAAGGTCTTCAGGATTGCGGGTTGTCGTGCGGAACTTTCCTCGCACCAACTCGCTGGAGTTTTTGCCGTCCTCGAAATGAACCGTGTAGAAGATAGTTTGGCCGGAAGGCAGGCCCGTCAGGTCGATGGTTCCGGTGAAGTCGGACGCAGCTGTCACGGCTGGTCCTTTCAGAAGCTCGAGATCAGTGGAACGTTCCGATGTGGACCAACTCACCATCATTTGTGACGGACGGTTTGCGCGCGCCCACACCACCGCGCTATCGAAAGTCACGTCCCCGGTTTGCACACCGCTAGTCAGAGTCGGCCTTTGCGCTCGCACGATGGCAGGAAATCCTGCTGCCAGCCCGATGATCCGGCTACAGAAATTGCGTCTGGAGTGGTGGAGAGCGCTCATACCCCCAGCGTATCGTTCGACGATTACACTGCTATTACTTAGAAGGCGAGCACGCGAATGAGCATTTTCAGATGGCACAGCCGAATTTCGATCCCGGCTTAACGACGCAATACACCGGGAGGCTTCGCCGAAGCATCAATCCCGACGGGTCGTTCAACGTCAAGCGCCCAACGCGGCTGTTCGGCGACAACGCACTCTACTTGCGGTTGATCAACATGGGGTGGGTACCGTTTCTCGCCCTCGTGTTCCTTAGCTACGTGGTGGTAAACCTTGTGTTCGCGCTGATTTACCTGGGGATCGGCGTGGAAAATCTCAAGGGCTCGGACGTTTGGATGCCCGGGTCGCCCTTTTGGGCAGCGTTTTACTTCTCGGCGCAGACTCTCACCACTGTGGGCTATGGGGCCATTGCACCCCAGGGACACCCAGCTAACGCCGTGGCTGCTGTTGAGGCAATGATGGGCTGGCTAGGCCTGGCGTTTGCAACCGGCTTGCTGTATGGGCGATTTTCGCGTCCACAGGCGCGTCTTGAATTCAGCGAAAAGCTTCTGATTGCCCCTTATCAGGGCGCGACAGCCGCGATGTTCCGCGTCGCAAATCGAAGGCCAAATGTGCTCATGGAACTCTCGGCTACGGTTCTCCTGATGACCGTCAATCGATGTGAGACCGGTCTAAAGCGTGACTTCGCCGAGCTCAGTCTCGAGCGGCAAGGCATCTACTTCCTACCGCTGAGCTGGACTGTCGTTCATCCCATCAATCCAGATAGCCCGTTATTCGGCTTGAGCCAGCAGGACCTGGTGGATCGCGAGTCTGAGTTCCTGATTCTGATTCGCTGCTTCGATGACACCTTCAGTCAAACTCTTCAGGCGAGATACGGGTACACGGTGGACGACATCGTTTGGGGTGGGAAGTTCCAGCCGGCATTCCACGTGGATGGAGAGGGAGACTTCGTTTTGGATCTCGACCAGTTGCATCTACATAGCAATGTGCAACTACCAGAATCGGCGGTGCGTGACGGCGCTAGCGAAAGTTCTCTGAGCGGAAACGCTTCGCCGAACGGGTCGCAAGCCGATGTATGAGGGATGGCGGAACGAACCGTCGAAGGGCGACGAAGGTGCGATAGTGCAAGCCCGGGATCGCGAGCCAACGATTGTTGTCGAGATCGCGGAGCGACGTTCGAACGACGTATTCAGCGCTCAACCAAAGCCGTGTCGGGATTCCGGCTGTGGACACACCCATCGTCTGATGAAACTCGCTGCGAGTGTAGCCGGGACAGAGAGCTTGGACGCGTACGTTCGAGCCCAGTGACTGAAGTTCGATGTGCGTGCCTTCCGTGAAGGAATTCATCCAGGCCTTGGTAGCACAATAGCTGACGTTGCCGGGTCCAGAGAAGAAAGCCGCAATCGATGAGACATTGATCACGCCGCCCTGGTCGCGCTCAATTTGCTTGGGCAGCACCGCGCAGGTCAGCCTCAAGGTGGCCAGGACATGCAAGTTGTGCATCTTTATTTGATCGTCGACATCGGTTTTGTGCAGGAATCCAATGGTGCCGAAGCCGGCGTTGTTCACGAGCAACGTCGGCTCCAAACGGCTGAGATCGGACGCGAAGGATTCTAACTGAGCGGAGTCGGCGAGGTCCACGACGCGGGCCTGAGCGTCGACTCTGTACCTGTTTCGAAGCTCGGCGACAGCGGATTCCAAGCGCTCGCGACGGCGTGCCACGAGGAGCAGGCTGTGTCCGCGCTCGGCCAGTTGTCGTGCGAACTCGAATCCGATGCCGGCTGAAGCGCCGGTAACGACCACCAAGCCGGTTCTTGGGAACAGAGTAGCCATCGCTCCTACGATAAAGCCCACCAGACCAATACAATGGGAATCGTGCGTCAGCAGCAAATCCTGCGGACGGGTTTTATTCTGTTTTTCGCCCTCCTGACCTTCGTTATGGTGAGTGCGCTCACCATCCAGGAGAAGTACGCGCGACAGGCTGTCGAACTGCATTTCCGGTACGTGGAACATCAGAAGGCAACAACGGACATCCGGCGCATCTTGTGGTCATCGGGCCTGCAGGTGCGCGACTACTTCTTTGCCCGCCATGTGAATGCCGAGCCAATCTACCTGCGCGAGATTCCCAGATATGAAACTGCAGTAGAGAAGCAGTTGAAGACGCTACGCAGAGTGGGCGCTCCTCCTGAGCTGGTGGATGATCTTCAGAATCGGTTCAAGGACTGGTGGGGCACTCTGGCTTCGGTGAAGAAGCAGGAAATCGACAATGCCGCCGAGTATGACTTTCTGCAGCAGGAGATCATTCCCAAGCGCGAAGCGGCAGGCGCAATTCTACGGGAGTTGGAGCAATTGGCGGAGGAGGGGGCTCGCCAGAGCACGGTGGAGTTTGAAGCGAGCCGTGCAAATGCCAGTAAGCTGCTGTGGCTGCTTTTCGCGGCGAGCATCGGGCTGGGGCTGGTCGGCGTGGCCGTGAGCCTCAGACACAGCTCGCGACTGGAGGCCGAGAACCAAGCGAAGTTCATTCAGGTAACCGAGGCGCAGAAGGAACTAGAGCAGCTGTCCGCGCGGCTAATGGCAATTCAGGAAGAGGAGCGCATCCGGCTCTCCCGCGAACTGCATGACGAGGTGGTGCAAACACTCGCGGTGAGCAAGATGGAGGTGTTGCAAGCGCAGCAGAAGACGGCCGATTCGCCGAAGGTGCTCGAGCACCTGACTCGCGCGCGAAACATGCTGGAGTCGTCACTACAGACAATCCGGAACTTGGCACTTCTTCTCCGCCCGTCTATTCTGGACGATTTGGGGCTCGTGCCGGCGCTGCAATGGCAGGCGCAGGAATTCGAGAGGCGAACGGGAATCGATTGCCAAGTGATAGAGTGCGATTTGCCGGAAGAAATCGAGGAAGAGACGAAGACCTGCGTTTATCGCGTGGTCCAAGAGGCTCTGCGAAATTGCGAGAAGCATGCGGGGACCAGCCGCGTGCAGATTGGGCTGAGTTGCAAAAACGACATGCTAGGCGTTGAGATTCGCGATTTCGGTCGAGGTTTTCACCCAAATCTCTTGGGCGGTGCGCGCACCGGGCAACTCGGGCTGCTCGGCATGCGGGAGCGGGCCTCGGCGATTCATGGCTGCCTCACAATCGACTCCGCGCCCGGGCGCGGGACGGCAGTTACTTTGGAAGTACCGTTAGCTAGCCGGCAGCACAGTCCAGCAGGAGTTCACAAGGTAGGCGTATGAGCACCATTCGTACTCTATTGGCCGATGACCACCACCTTTTTCGGCAAGGTTTGCGACGGATTCTGGCAAGCCAGCCGGATATCGAAGTGGTCGCTGAGGCCGGATCGGGGTTGGAGGCGATCGACCTGGCTAAAGAGCATAAGCCGGATGTCGCCATTGTCGACATCGCAATGAAGGAATTGAACGGGATTGAGACAACGGCACACATCCTGAAACACTCGCCTCTTACCGCCGTGCTCATCCTGAGCATGTATAGCGATGAGCGGTACGTGTTCCGGGCCGTTCGTGCGGGTGCGAAAGGCTACGTCCTCAAGGACACGCTTGAGGAAGGGCTGATCGAGGCGATCTACTCACTCCATCGGGGGCAGCCATTTTTCAGCCCGGTGGTTGCCAAGCTTCTTCATGAGGCGCACGCCCGTGACCTCGAGCGGCGAAAGGTGGACGACCGCTACGATCTACTTACCGAACGGGAGCGGCAGATTTACCACCTGTTGGCGGAAGGCCGAAGCAACAAGGAAATTGCGGCCAGGGTGGGGTTGAGTCTTCACACGGTCGAGACGCATCGAACAAGGATCATGGAAAAGCTCGGAATTCACTCGATAGCAGAGTTGGTTCTGGGCGCTGTGCGACGAGGAATTGTCGTGTAGTGCATTTGTAGTTTTTGCGCTATACTGGGTTTTGGAGACCACCCAAGTGCGCGCAAGCGCACTTTTTTATTGTCCAGTCTCCGAGAGTGGGCGAAGCCGGGCAGCACGTGGCATTGAGCAGACGAGACGACATTGTGAGTCGAGTGACGGACGTTGCGGAGCGCGTATGTGCGTCCGAGGGCCTGGAAGTCACCGAAGTGAGCCTTGCCGGAGCCGGTAAAGCCAGGACACTCCGAATCTTTATCGACAAGCCTAGCGGTGTGACCCACGCCGATTGCGAGTTAGTTTCTCAGCAAGTTGGGACGATCCTGGATGTGGAAGATGTCATTCCAGGGGGGAGTTATCACCTGGAGGTCAGTTCCCCAGGCGTCGAGCGAAAGCTGACGAAGCCCGCTCATTTCCAACGCTTTCTCGGCCAGAAGGCCCGGATCGTGCTCCGGGAGCCGGTAGAAAACCAAAAAAACTGGGTCGGAAAGCTGATTCGCTTCGAGGACAACCAGGTGACCCTGGAACCTTCCGAAGGGAAAACCGTCACTTTCGCGCTCGATCAGATTGAGCGCGCAAATCTTAAGTTCGAGTGGTAGTCAGGCCGCGGACAGCCGGCAACTCCCATCAAGTTTACAGGAGAACAGGGCATTGGGATCGATTTTTGAGTCCATTGAAATTCTGAGTAAGGAGAAGGGCATTGATCCTCAGATTGTGATCTCAGCGGTCAAGGATGCAATGCTGGTTGCCGCCCGCAAGCAGTTCCGCACAAATGAGGAGTTGGTTGCCGAGGTCGACAACAAAAAGAACGCGATCCAGATCTTCGCCCTGAAACGCGTGGTGGAGGAAGTCCAGGATCCGGTCAACGAATTAACGGTCGACCAGGCGCGACAGTTGGATCCGTCCGCCGACGTCGGATCGGAAATCCGGATACCGAAGGCGACGGAATCGCTCGGACGGATTTCGGCTCAGACTGCCAAGCAGGTGATCCTGCAGAAGGTCCGTGAGGCGGAGCGCGAGACCATCTTTAGCGAATACAACGATCGTGTAGGCGAGCTGGTGAATTGCACCGTCAAGAGGATGGAAGGTCAGGACCTGATCTGCGACCTCGGCAAGACCGAAGCCCGGCTGCCGAAGCGCGAGCAGAGCCGCCTTG
>DASQVJ010000597.1:0-3473 GCA_035640835.1 Bryobacteraceae bacterium | reverse complement strand
CGTCCGGTATCTCTCACAGCGACCAGATCGGCCACACCCCCGGCGGTGATGCTCCCCTCCTTACGCCGGAGTCGAAGGACGCGCGCTGCTGTGGTGGTGACCATCCCGTATAGTTGCTTGGCGCAGACAGAGGCATGGCGTCGCGCGGCACTGATCTCGTCAATGAGATCGCCATCGGCAGTAAGCGCGGAATCAGTCCCCAGCGCGATCGGCACGCCGGACTCTAACGGTTCACGCTGAAGGGTTTGACCGAGTGTGAAACAGTTGGAGCTTGGACACCACACAACCGAAGATTGGCGCCGCTTCAACGTAGCTACATCCGTTGCTGATGCGCCCACTGCATGTACAAGGGCCGTGCGGTCGTCGAGGACGCCAAGCTCATCAAGCCGGCCAACCTCGGCCTGTGCAGAAGGATCCGTTCCTTCGGCCGCGTGCACGACGAAGGGCGCTGTTCGAGGCGTTTCCCAATGTCGAGCAGCGAGATCCGGGCTGAAGTCGAGCGAATGGGCCCAGCCGTAACGTCTCACCACCCGGATCGGGAATGGACCGTCGAACACAGCAGCGTCATAAGGGTTGTGATGCGCCACCGTGGTGACACCCGACAGCAGATTTTTCAGGCCGCCCCATTGCAGCCGCACGCTCTTTGGAATCGCCAGGTGCTCTTTAATGGGAGAGGTCCATGGGAGGTAGATGTCCTTCGCCCAGGATCTGGCATTCGGATAGGGGCCCTTACCAAGGCGCGGAAAGAGATTGAACTCGAGATGGTCGTGTGAGTTGATAAGCCCCGGCAGCAGCAGGTGACCGGACAGGTCGCACTCGTTGCTGCAGGCTGACGGCTCGTCGAAGGGTCGGATGCAGCCGCGGGCGAGTACCAGGTCGATACGCTCGGCCCGCTCTGCGCTGAGGGCGACTCTGCCTCCAACCAACTTCATCATCTCCGCCGCCATCCAGTGACTAAGATTGCCGGAATCTGCCGGAGCTCACTAAAGAATTGTTCCCTGCCGGCCCGAACGAACAGTTCGCGCTCGGGCTCGTCGAAGCGCGCCTCAACTTTCCATTCCTCCACGAGTCCCGCCTCCCAGGCGTAGCCCTGCAACTGCCGTTCAGAGTAGCGGCGGTGCTGGAGCTCGTAGCGCCGGCCGGCAACACGAAAGCCTCGCGTCCAACCTGCAACTGAAGCTTCCGGATGCAGATCGCTGATGATGACTGATCGCGCGACTCGCGCCATCTCGTGCATTGCCGAGCGCGGCTCCGACATATAGCCGAATGCGAAAGAGCAAACCGCACAGTCGATACTCGAGCTCCTCAGCGGTAGCTCACATGCATCGGCAAGCGCGAGACGTCCGGCCAGACCCGGCTTGTGTGCGGCGCAGTGCAGCATTTCCGCGCATAAGTCGACGCCATACGCGCGTGCTCCGCTCGATTGAGCGATTCGCATCCATCGCCCCGTTCCAGTGGCCACATCCAGAAATGCGCAGTCTCTCAACCGTCCGATGCGGTCCAGTAGCACACGAGTCTCCAGAGCCAGAAGCGGGTTCGGTTGGGCGTCGTATTCCGCCGACCAGATGCGGTGTCCTTCAAGCGCCTCGACCAGCACTTACAAACTCTCCCATCGCGGTTTACGCAACGAAACGAACTTCTGCGCCCACGCAAGTTCAAAGGGGAACTCATAGAACCCGAGCGCATATCGCCAGCTGCTGAGCGACTGCAGCATCAGGCGACTCCACCGGGGCGGGTAAACGTCCTGCATGGTGGGCCACCGCGAATTGATTACCAGCTCGAAATTGTCTATTCTCCGTTTGGTGCGTCGCGGGAGCCAGGGAAGATGTGGATCTTCGCGGATGGTGAAGTTATACCAACGCTGCGTGGCCCACTCATCCGGCGTGCGCGGGAACTCGATCTGGCTATCGACCTGGCCAAACATTCCGTCCGGGTGCGGTGTCGGAATGTAGTGCTGCACGATGATCTCGGATTCGGGATTCAACCGTTTGATTTTCCGGATGAAAGAGATCGTGTCATGCGTGTCCTGTTCCGGATTCTGAGGATCGCCGAGCACAAAAGAGAACTCCGGGACGATCCCGAACTGACGAATACGCGTCGCCAGTTCCAGAGTCTGTGCGGTGGTAATCTGCTTGTTCATTTGCTCGAGCACGCGATCCGACCCTGCTTCGGCTCCGAAGAAGATCATGGTCGCGCCGGAGCGGCGCAGCGCTTGCATGGTGGCGTCGGAGTAGCGAACCACTGCGTCCACGCGCCCTTCCGCCCACCAGCGGAGATTCAATGGAGCCAGGCGTTCGGCCTGCTCGCGCGCGCGGCTCTCATTGAGGAAGAAGTTATTGTCGTAGAACTGGACCGCATCAATGCCGTACGTACGCTGCAGGTGCCCCAATATGGCCGCGGTGCGGACGGGGTCCTCATTCCTCTGGCGTCCGTCGAACACCGGGACCACGCCGCAGAACTTGCACCGGTAAGGACAGCCGATGCTCGCCTGATGGACGGCCGTGCGTCTTCCCAAAAACGTAGGCAGCAGATATCGGTCGATCTGCGGGAGGCGGTGATAGGGTAGCCACGGAAAGTCGTCAGGCGAGCGCAATGGCCTCTGCTGGTTGTGCACATGCAGTCCGAACATGTCCTTGAACGAGAGACCGCGGATACCGTCGAATTTGCGGTCGGTCCGCAGAGCCTGCAGCAACTCTAAAAACGCATCCTCCCCTTGTCCGCGGACCGCAAAGTCGACGTAGGCCGCGTTCAACGTTGCATCCGCATAGAGCGACGGAAAGTAGCCGCCCCACACGATCGGCACTGATGGATGCCTCCGGCGAAACTCCTTCGAGAGCTCAATGGCAGCTACCATCTGCGGCCCGGGCATGACTGTCACCGCAAGCAATTCAACTTCGGTCTCGGCCGCGACACGTTCTAGAGCCTCTTGAGGCCGCGGGTCAAGATTCCCGTCGATGATGACGTAGTCTTCTTTACCTTCCAGAACTGCGGCCATAGAAAGCACCGAGAGAGGGAGTCGGCGATTCTTGGGCTTTGTTGCTCGAGGATTGAGCAGAACGATCATTGTTGTCGAAACCTCCCAACCAGAATGAAGAACCGGGACGGCGGACGTTTTCGCTGCAGCCGTGCTTGCCAAGGGCGCCAAGCCCACTGCCAGCCATACCAGGGCTCGAACCTTTGCCACTCGATACCGAGGTCGCTCGCAAGACGAGCCAGCATCTCTTCATCGAAGAAATCGATGCTCCGGAGCGCGTCGGAGCGGAAGCCATACTGCCGCTCAAATTGTTCGTGCCGCTCCCGCCGCATGAGGTCGCCATGCTCGTGCCGTTTATAGACCGGCGAGTCCATGATCACAACGCGTCCGTCGCGCCGCAGGCAGCGGCGCGCCTCCCGTAGCGTGCGCGGGTAGTCGCTGGAATAGTGAATCGAGGCGTTGTAGATGACGAGATCGAACGCGTAATCGGGAAAAGGTA
>DASQVJ010000596.1:0-7178 GCA_035640835.1 Bryobacteraceae bacterium | reverse complement strand
AAGCTGAAGGCCGACCCCGAAGTCAAAGCCAAATTCGATCAGGCCATCGAGGGGTTAAGGACCAGGGCGGAGCGCCAGATTGCCGCAAAGCCTAATAGCGCAGATGCGATGTTTGCGATGTCCATCGCCGCCGGGCTCAAGGGTGACTACGTGGCGTTGGTGGAGAGAAAGCAGTTCTCCAGCTGGACCTATATCAAGGAATCAAATCAGTGGACCGTGAAGCTGCTCGCGACGAATCCGAACTATACGGACGCGTACCTGACGAGCGGCATGACGGAGTACATCGTCGGCAGCATACCGTTCTTCATCCGTTGGATGGTGAAAGTGGATGGCGTCGAGGGCAGCAAGATAGCAGGTGTCGCGAAGTTAAAGAAGGTGGCGGAATCAGGCCGGTACTTTCGGCCTTTCGCGAAGATTCTGCTGGCAATCTGCTCCGTGCGAGAGAAGAAGTTCGACGAGACTCGGCAACTCCTAACCGAGCTCACCAACGAGTTTCCGAGGAATCCGCAATTCAAGCGCGAACTAGAGAAGCTGAAGAAGGTGAAGGGTTCGGCAACCGCAGCTCAGGGCTCGCCAATAGACGGACAATAGTCGCCTAAAAACGCGAGAACCGCTCCCGAATCTCGCGAATCGGAAGCGGCCGTCAAGGTAGGGTTGTAGCGGGACCGAGGTTGCCTTCGTCTTGGTGACGTCCTTGGCACCCTCGGCGCTGGCGGATACGTCAGTCATTGCTGACGGCGGGGTTTAAGGGGTCAGGACTCGCTTTCGCATCGCCCTTCATTTGGTTAAGCGCAAACCCCCGCTATATCCGGTCACAGCCTTGGCGAAAAACCGTTAGATCGGGAATTCGATTCCCTGTGCGAGCGGCAACTCGTTTGACCAATTGATCGTGACAGTCTGCCGCCGCATGTAGCTCTTCCACGAGTCGCTCCCGGATTCGCGTCCTCCGCCCGTATCCTTCTCGCCACCGAAGGCTCCGCCGATCTCGGCGCCGCTTGTGCCGATGTTCACGTTCGCTATGCCACAGTCACTGCCACGAGCACTGAGAAATGTTTCGGCGCTCACAAGGTTCGTAGTGAAGATGGCGGAGGACAGACCTTGCGGCACATCGTTGTGCCACTTGATGACCTGTTCGAGATCGTCGAACTCAATCAGGTAGAGAATCGGCGCAAAGATCTCCTCCTTGATGATCTTCATCCCGTGGCGGGCTTTCACGAGGCACGGCCGGACGAAGCTGCCGCCGAGGCTTTCGCCGCCATACAGGATCTCGCCACCTTGTGCCCGAATCTCGTCGAGTCCCTCCTTCATGCGCCGTGCAGCGTCAGGGCTCACGAGCGGTCCGACGACGGTAGAAGGATCAAGAGGGTTGCCGATCTTGATTTTGCTGTAGACCTCGATCAGCTTCGAAGTCAATTCCTGCGCGATACTGCTGTGGACGAAGAGCCTGCGGATGCTGGTGCAGCGCTGTCCGGCTGTGCCTAAAGCTCCGAAGACGGCGGCACGCAATACAAGATCCTGTTTGGCGTCAGGCATGACAATCACACCGTTGTTGCCGCCAAGCTCGAGTAGTGTGCGGCCCAGTCGTTTGCCGACAACTTCGGCCACGCGTCGGCCCATGCTACACGAGCCCGTCGCACTGATGAGCGGCAAGCGCTTGTCGAGGAGCATCCGTTCGCCGATCGTCGGGACATCACCGACTACAAGGTTGAAGATGCCTTTCACACCGTGGCGCTCCATCACGCGGTTGCAGATCTCCTGGACTGCGATGGCCGTCAGTGGTGTGAGCTCCGAGGGCTTCCACACGACGCAGTTTCCGCAAACGGCTGCGATCAATGCGTTCCAGGCCCAGACAGCGACGGGGAAGTTGAATGCCGTGATCACACCGATGACACCGAGAGGGTGCCACTGCTCGTACATCCGGTGGCCGGGTCGCTCGCTGTGCATGGTCAGGCCGTGGAGTTGGCGCGAGAGTCCGACGGCGTAGTCGGCAACGTCGATCATCTCCTGCACTTCGCCGAGGCCTTCCTGAATGCTCTTACCCATCTCGAGCGTCACCAGGGTTCCGAGCTCGGTCTTGTACTTGCGTAGCTCCTCGCCGATGTCCCGGACTAGCAGCCCACGCTTTGGTGCGGGAGTCATACGCCACTGCTGGAAAGCCTGCACTGCGTCGTAAACGAGGTCGTCGTAGTCTTCTTCGACAGCCATGCGGACAGCGCCGAGCGGTGTGCCATCCGAAGGGTCGTAAGAGACGAGATCCTCTCCGCCGGTGTCGAGCCAACTGCCGGAAGAGGCACCTGGATGAGGGTCGCAGATCCCGAGCTTTCTTAGGACGGTTTCTCGGAGAGCAAGTTCATTTGTTGGGGCAGACACGACCCTATTGCAGGCACGGACGGGTTGCTGGAGAGCAGTCCGAAGCCTTTCACTCCGGTGACGGCCCGCGTACCCAATCGACGAGCTGCGAACTGCATACGCTTGACAAGGTCGGCCTGGAAGGATGGTTCGAACCAGTCCGTGTGGTGCTGCACTCGAGCGATTCGGAACGCGGCTTCACGCGTGGTTGCACCGCGAGGTTTTGACGCTCGGAGGTGCAGCGGGTCCGTGATGACGTCGCGACCTGATGCCTCGAAAGCGATCTCGACAAGCCGGTCGGGGTTGCAGGGCAGAATTGGAGCAAGCGTCGCGTAGACCTCGATGCCCGCTCCCCGGAGTTCACGGATTGTTTCCAGGCGGTCGGTGGTGGGTGCACAATGCGGCTCATAGAGTCGCCGGATGTTGTCGTCGTCTGTGGTGATGGAGAAGCTCACCCGCAGGCAAGTCCGCTGCTTCAATCGAAGGAGCAGTTCGAGGTCGCGCAGGATCAGTGGACCTCGAGTTTGCAGAACGAAGACCGCCGGCGGGGCTTGCTCGACTGCTGCGAGGATCTCGGGCATCAAGCGGCGGTCGGCCTCGGCCGGCTGATATGGGTCCGTCAGCGGCGAGCAGTAGATGCGCTGTGTCCGTCTGAGCTCCTTTCGGAGGAGCGTTGCCGCGTTGGATTTAAAAGTCGTGTGCTGGCCCCAGTGCGACCAGTCCTCCGGCTTAAGGCCGCCGTATAGGCCCATGGTCGGCACATAGCAATACGTGCAGCCGTAGGTGCAGTTCCGAGCGGGCGTCAGGGAGTGGGTAAAACCAGCGTCGAGGAGGTAGCCTGAAGTGGCGCTCAGGATGGACCGGGAGAACTGGTCCAGAATGCGCATACCTCATGGTACTTGGTTGGCAGTCCCGAGAACGGTTTTGCTGTAGTGTGTCGGACTGAGAGGCGCGTTACATTGAACAGCATGATGCGCATTGCCGCAATCGGATGTCTGGCGACCCTGATATGGGCGTTTACAAGCTGTTCTACGCGTCCTGTAAGGCAGGGGCCCGCACAGACGCGCTACGTGGATTGTGCGGCGAATTCGAATGCCATAGCCGAGCTCAATGCGTGGACGCTCGGTCCCGGTGACCGAGTTCTATTCAAACGAGGCACGCAATGTAAAGGCTCGTTGCTGCCAAACGGCTCGGGGACCGCTGAGCAGCCCATCATCTTCGGGGCGTATGGAGAAGGCCCGCTTCCGGTAGTGGACGCCCGAGGTCAACGGTTTGCCCTCAAGCTCTGGAATCAGGAGGGCTGGCGGATCGAGAACCTCGATCTGATGGGCGGCAACGAGAGCGGGGTGTTCGTCAGCGGTAATGGTAACCGTGTACTCCGGCACTTTCGCTTTCGCAATCTGAAGATCCACGGCGTGCGAGGAACGGCCTTGAGCAAACGACGAGGTCTGCTAGCCATTGCGCCAAACTCGCCCTTTCTCACCTTCAGCGATATCGAGATTGATGGCGTGACGGCCTACGACAGCACTCAATGGGTCGGGATCGTTGTGGATGGCGGTTATCCTTCGACGCGGCTGAAGGAGCTACCGGAGTGGTACAACCGCATTCTTTATCGATATTGGCACCCCGAGTCGCTGCGGGCGAAGAATGTAGTCATCCGAAACTCGATCGTTCACGACGTGCAAGGCGACGGGATGATCCTGATGCGGGTTGAGGACGGTGTCATCGAGTCGAGCCTGGCCTGGAAAATCGGACAGATGGAGGCACCATTGATGCCAGGGCAGAATCCCGTGGCCATCTGGGAGTGGCGCTGCACGCGGTGCGTGATTCGAAACAGCGAGGCGATGTTAGCTGACACGCCGGCGGTGGATGCAGGTGCTTTTGACATTGACTGGGAGAGCGTTGACTCATCGCTCGAAGGGAACTACGCTCACGACAACCAGGGCTACTGCGTGAGCGTGTTCGGTGGCATGGGAAAGCTTACCCGGAACAGTGTCGTTAAGAATAACGTGTGCGTGAACAATGGCCGCAGTCCCAAGCTGGCAGCTCGACAAGGCGACGTTTACATCGCGACCTGGTTCAAAGGCACGATCGATGGTTTCGATATCCATCACAACACCTTTGTCTGGAATCCACCGGTGCCGGTGTCGCTGATCCACGACGGGTTGCCGGAAGAGGGCGTCAGTAAGTTGGTCGAGGGAGGGCCGTCGGAATTGATCCGTGGCAACGTGTTCCTCTCGAGGCTCCCGGTTAGCGTGGAGGAGAAGAGCAGAGTTCAGCTCGGGCACAACCTGACGTGGCTCGACTCGCATGGGCAGCCTTCCGGTTTCGATCCGCTCCTGAGACCGACAGTGGCGTCGGTGACGGCGGGTGCCCTTCTCCCAGCAACGGAGCCCCTCCCTCCCAGACAGAACGGCGCTGTCTTGTTGCGAATCTATGTCGACCCGCAGAGACCGGAAACGCGCGCGAATCTGCAGCGCGCGTGGAGCGCCAGCGTTCAGTACGGCCGGGAGCACGTGGGCGTTGAGGTGGTGATGCCTCAGGACGCCTCGAACAACCTGCCCTTTGACTGGCATTTTTCCGAGCTGAAACATCGAAGGGCTGCGGTGGCCGCGGATGGCCCGCTGATCGAGATCGACGGTAAGGATGGGCGCGTGTTGCACACCTGGAAGTCGACGCCGCACCTTTCCGAGATCGATCTGATGTTGCGGTGGCTGGTTGGCGATCCGCTTGGCTCGCCGTCGCTCGAATGGATCTACAAGGATCGCGAGCCTAAGCTTCTGAGCTTCATCAATTAACTCGGGAGGTCGAAGCAGGTCGGAGTCGAAGTAGTGAGCGCGTAGGCGGCGTACTGTGGCACGAGAGGATCTCGCGAATTGCTGCGCTGTTCGGCTGTCGAGGGCAAGACTTCAATGCTTGTCCAATCGGATTGCGGCGAGCACACTGGGGCGCCACGCCAGCAGCAACCAAACCAATACCGTGCCACGCGCCACCACGTCTCGTCCTTGCCCGATCGTCTGGCTGATGAACGCCACTTCTTATCTCGTCATCTCGTCGAGACCGGAGCATTCTCTCCGAAAGCTGGAATGAATCTATCTACCAGCTTACTCAGTGAGGTGTCGCTACGCATCGGTGCATGTTCAGGTCTGATTTATGTGCCGAGTCCCTGATCGATGACGCACCAGGGTAGCGGCTACAGTGTCTATGCGTAGACAGTCGGTTCGAGCGATGGACGATCAGCGAGGGCTCGGCGGCTGGTGAATCCGTTTCAGACACACGAAGCACAGGACCAGCTCTTCGTTGGGAGATCTTTCGCACGTGGCACATCAAATGCTCCCTCGAGGATGGCCGTGCCGTTGGCGTGGCGAGCGCTCTTGCTGTGCCTCACGGAAACGGGGAGGACTACTATGAGTTTCACTGGACTTGACGTCTTTGATCGGACGCTACAGAAAACGCATATCTGGTTGAACGATATGATGCAGGAGCTGGCTACGGACGACAAGCATCAGGCCTACACGGCTATGCGAGCCGCGCTCCACGCCCTGCGAGACAGGCTCACGATAGAAGAAGCAGCACAACTTGCAGCGCAGCTTCCCATGCTGATTCGGGGCTTCTACTATGAAGGGTGGGACCCGACCAGGGTGCCGTTACGCGAGCGTAGCAGAGACGAATTTCTTGCCCGCATAGCTGACGAGTGCCGGACGAATGTACCCCTCGATGAGGAACTGGTGGCTCGTGCCACCTTCAGGGTACTCGCGAAACGCGTGACTGAAGGCGAGATCGAGGATGTTGAGGCGATGCTGCCGAAAGAGATCGCGGAATTGTGGCCCTCTCGCGCACACGCATAAGATAAGAAATGAGACCAGCTTATGGCTAACCAAGAAATTCCGCGTGAGCAGTGGAGGCCCGTGCTGGACAATTTCAGCAAGCGGCACCAGGGTTGGATCACAACAGTGGAAGTAGTTGGCGACATTGGTGACCAGCACGAAGCTGACGGACGGCCGCTATTAGGTATTAGCGCCGACACCAAGGATCGTGAAAACTACATAGAAGTCATGGTTGGAGACCGGCCGGACGAACACGTCACGCACATTATCAACTCGCCGAAACGGTTGTGGTTGAAACCGGCCGGAGTTCTTCCACATGAAGCGATCGAGGTCGAGTCTGAGGATGGCACGATGACCCTTGTGACGTTTAATCATGTTGAGTCACCTGACCACCTTTTGCCGGCGTGATCGAGGGTTGTCCGTAAACGTCAGCGATCTCTACTGGCCGACGGCGTTCCTCATTTGAGGTGAACTGAAGTTTCCGAAAGTAATTGACTTCGTTTCCTCGACGCCGTTTGGGCTAATCTCGGTCCACTCGACCTCGCGGGAGATGGGACGATCCTCTCCTACGCGATACTTGTCCCGCACCTTTACTCGGATTCCATAGCCGGCCTGGAGTTTGTGCGCCCAGTCCTTCTCCATTTTGAGGTAACTGGCTCCGTTGCCTTGAAAGACCGGTTGTAGCGACTTCGGCGCGTACGTGTTCATATTTGCGTTTTGCAACGCCATGTTGCGTGCGTCGCCCGGTGGGCCGAATTGCACTCCGATCCGATGTCCCGCGTGCTCGCCGGTCCCTGATGAGATTGCTCTTTGTGCAAGTTCATCCCGATGCGTCATGACCTTGCCCGGAACTCCCAGCGGGCCTGAAATTTCTTCGAACTCGAACTCACCGCTGCGCCAACGGGGTCTGAATTGGAATTGATTCCTGATATCCGGGAGATGCGGAACCGCTCTCTTGATCACGTTGTTTTGTTGCATGAACTGGCGCACTGCATCGCGCAG
>DASQVJ010000595.1:0-9330 GCA_035640835.1 Bryobacteraceae bacterium | reverse complement strand
GGAGATTTCCAACAGAGGCCGCCAAAATGATGAGGGTTCCAAAGCTGAGGTTCTGCGGGAAGACGCCGGCGATCCAATTGGCAACGGCCTCATACACGATCGCTATCGCGGCGGCAACAATCAAAGCACCTTCAAAACCCGCCGAAAAGAATGCGACACGCTCGTACCCGTAGTGAAATCTTTCGTCAGGCGGCCGATGCGAGAGGCTAAGGCTGAACGCGGCAAACGAGACCGCAACCACATGTACAAGCGATTCGGAGAAGTCGGAGAGAATCGCTGCCGATCCGGTGAGAAGCCATGCGGCAAACTTGCCGGCCAACATGATGGCGCTCACAATGAGCGACACCTTCATGGCGTATCGGGCGTCGCGCGCGTACGTACTTGTTGCTTGCAAGTTGCTTATTACCGAAGGAAGCCGCTTTGGCCTGCGCCGGCCGCGCAAAGAGCGTCGTTCTCGGCATCGTCGATCGCCAGTAACTGACGTTCCTGTGCCGAGAGGCCTGCGATCGTTTGGGGATGTAACAGGCGGCTCTGCCACTGCTGCTGAGGCTTGTCCCAGCGGCAGTAGAACGAGTGCAGCGCACGCCGAGGCGCACCCGTGCGATTGGCGGTTCCGCCGTGCCACATGTGCGCGTTCATCACAACCACGGAGCCGCGCGGAGCGATGATGAGTTGCTCGTCCGGGTGTGGCGCCTGCGGGTCTTCAAGAGCGTCTTGCGGTCGTTGGTTCCGCTTATGCGTGCCAGGAACAGCTCGCGTCGCGCCATTTTCGGCCGTGAAGTCGTCCAGCAGCCACATCGTGTTGCAGACCCAGTAACCATGCTCATCGGCGATAGCGCCCATGTCCACGTGGAGCGGCTGGGCATCGCGCGAGTAGGGATTCGTCGAGCGTGCGTTCAGACTACTCAGCTTGAACTTCGGTCCCAGAACCATCGAGACCAGCTCGAGAATCGCTGCATTGTTCCAGACGACCTTGAAGACTTCGCCTTTGTCTACGAGATTCGCCAGGCGTCTTGCCTCGGGCTCCTTGCGAAACTCCGATCCGGCTTCGTCACCTTCCCGAGACCAGAGGGTTTCCAGCGCGTCGACTAGGACGTCCACGGTTTCAGGACGCAGAAAGTTGGGCAGAACGACGAAGCCCACGTCCCGAAGCTCATCGGCATGCGCCTTCATGCGGCTATCGTAACGCAGACAGAGACCGTCAGCGGCCGTAATTGGAGAATGAATGAATGCGATGTCCCTGGGCGCAAGGCGACCTGTACGAGCTTTATCACGATACCGAATGGGGTGTGCCCCTTTACGATGACAGGAAGTTGTTTGAGATGCTCCTGCTCGAGGGGGCCCAAGCAGGCCTGAGTTGGATCACCATCCTCAAGAAACGCGATCACTACCGTCGCGTGTTCGACGGGTTCGATCCAGAGAAGATCGCCCGGTACAAAGATCGAAAGATCGAACAGCTGCTTGCCGATCCGGGGATTATTCGCAATCGCCTCAAAGTGAACGCATTCATCACGAACGCCCAGGCCTACCTTGCCTTGGTAGAAAAAGAAGGCGACTTCAGCCGCTACTTGTGGCAGTTCACCGGCGGTAAGCCGATTCAGAACGCCTTTACCGACATGACACAGGTGCCTCCGCGCACGCCCGAGTCGGACGCCATGAGCAAAGATCTTCTCAAGAGAGGATTTCGCTTCACCGGCTCCACCATCTGCTACGCCTTCATGCAAGCCACAGGCATGGTGAACGATCACCTGACCGGCTGTTTTCGCTGGGCCGAGTGCAATGGGCAGCCGCATCCGAACCGCTAAGCCAATTCGATTTTTCGGGGTCCAAAGAAACGCTCGTGGGTCGTCGGGTCGAAAAAGTTTAAAGTCTTGATGGAAGAAATCGGGAGAACGATCACGAAATCGTCGACTACGCTAGCCTGGGACAGCATTTCTGTGTAGTCGGTGGTGAAGACCATGGTCAACGTCTTGTCATCGCGATAGCCGCTGATGACAGGAAGAATCCTCACAAATCCTCTCGAGGGGTCGAGGCTCGGGATGGCTTGTATGAAGCCTACGTAGACTTTCCGATTATCCAGGCTGATGGAGACGGGCCGAACTTCCAACATGGCTCGACTCAGAAGCTTTACCATCTCGCTCGTGAAGTTCGAGATCACCCACGTGTTCACTCGCGTCGTGTTGAGTAGCAGGCGAGTAGCTTCTGCGGCTACAACCGCGAGCCCAAACGCCCCAAGTGTGGTTCCCGAGTACGGCCTCGGCCAAAGCGCGTCCGCGAAAGATTGCAAAGGGCCCTGAAGACCTAAATTGCTCAAACCCAGAATCGCCGCTCTTGCGACAACAACGAACAGGAAAGCGAATGAGGCCGAAAACAGAACGGCCAGCGCTGCTCCTAACTGCTGTGAGATCAGGTGAAGCAGTTGGCAACGCATCACGAACCAGAAGCCCCCGACTAGGGCTGGAAGGGCGCTGAGACTGTCCGTTCGAAAGCTCCTCTACTGGGCCGCCGGCACCGGCCGCTTGCGCCTTACTTCCTCGATCAGGTCCTGGACAGGCTTGCTGTGAAGCAGCTCTTCACTATTGAGGCTTATGGAGCCGGAAGCAGAGCTATATACAGTGACCTCGTTACCGGCAGAGTCCTTGATTGAACTCTCCCGGCGTGGAGAAAACCAGCCTTGCAACCGCTTCCTTAACTTTGTCATAGCGCCGCCTGTCTTTATCTTGAGCCTTCTAACCTAGAAAGGCCAGCGGCGATTCATTCCACCGGTATTGGCTTGTCGAGGCTGTGGGCCCGGACCCTGGCCGATGGCTCGCCCGCGAACAGGTATCGAAGTGTCGAGTTCCGATTCCTCGAAGCCGATGGGACGATCCAAAACCATCTCCAGCGTGGTTCCCTGAGCGAGAACGGCCTCCGGTCCGCGGGTGAAGAGGACGCCTGCGAGTCCGGCTGCGGCTCCGGCTGCTGCGCCTACCCCTGCACCGAATCCTGGTCGACCTGCAACACTTCCTGCGATCGCACCGATGCTTGCTCCACCCATAGTGGATTCTGCGACCGTGCGTGCGTCGCCACCCTTGTTGCCTTCGCTTCGAATCTTGCCTTCGTTCTTGTCCAACTCCTCAGAGGCACGTCCATCGAGCGATCCTACACGAGCACGAAAATCTCGCGTTACACCGTTCGGTAGGGTGAGCGAATCGAAGCGCAGGTAGATCTCGCCACGTCCCTTGAGCCGGCCCGGTCGTTTCACTTCTGTTACGGTTCCCATCACGTAGCTTCCAGGAGGGATCACGATCTTGCCGTCGACCAGTATGGGGAACACCGTCTCCAGATACACCCGATCGCCGGGGGCCGCGTGCTTGGTTGTGATGCTGTTGATTAGAGCTAACGGCACCCGCGTGCCGGGCTCGACAACAAATTTGCGTGGAGCCGCTGGCGCGCTCGCCTCCGCTTTCGCGCCGTCTCGAGACTGGGATGCGGGATCTGCCGGAGCATCGGTCTGGGCAGACAGGGATACGACAGAAAGGGTAGCAAGCACCGAAAATCGCAAAAGCATTGAGGTTCGCTCTTCCAACCAGTCTAGACGGTAGCAGTAGGTTTCCAGTTGCCTCGACAAAAGAAATTAATGCTGACCGCACGTGAGTTTTGGGTTTATTGCGGCCGCACCGAAATTTTCAGGCCGCTTGGGCTGAGTTCCTCGTCCAGGCCGACACGAATTTCAGGATCGATAGGAGTCCAGGACGGCACTACAAAGTTAATCTGGTACACGCCCGCGAACCCCGGTGCTGCACCTACATAATGAAGGTTCTCCGGCTCCACCGTCCTGCCGTCAAGTTGCACCCGGAATTCGCGCCAGCGCTTTAACCGGCTTGCACGATTGATCAACTGCCCGGGCGGAAACTCATGCTCGAGTGTGCCTAGACCTGTCGCATACAAAATGACGATGGTGCCAGGAAGCGCGGGCCTGTCACTTGTGAAAAGCGCACCGGAGGGATCGGAGGCTACCACAAATTCGGGACTGCTTTGAAAAAGGGCGGGACTCGAACTGACCAACTGAATCGGCACAGCGGGTCCCGATTTGCCTTCCTGCATCACTGTGATTTCTGTTGGGCCCGGCAGCAAAAGATTCGGCACCAGCAAGTTCACCTGGGTCGGTGACACAAAGAGGATCGGAGCCAGGATTCCGCCCACGGTCACGCGAACGCCCGTCGCGCCCAGAGCCGTAGGAAGCGTATTGTCGCGGATGTCGGACCCGGTGAGGGCCCGGGTGACAAAGGCGAGATCCTGCCCATAAACACTGACGATCGTATTTGGAGCAACAGGGCCCGCACGGTTGCTGGCCGCGTTCACCACGCTTTCCGGACTGTATACGGGAGCCGGGCGAACGCCCGAAGCGAAGAAGGCCAGTAAAAGGACGATATTCATGAATTGGTTGGGGGCGAAGGAGTCTCGCCCCCAACCAATAGTGGTTGGAAGACCGTTAAGGTCTCACAGGAATCGTTGTGCCGGCGGCGGATTCAACACCGTTCAATCGCATGGAAACGGGAACGATGCCATTTGCTGTAGCAGGCACTCGGATGTTGATTTGCGAAAGACCGCTGATGGAACCGGGCGCTAAACCAGCGAATACGACGTCCTCTTGAGAGAGTGTCGTACCACCAACTGTTACGGTGAGGGACCCAGCGGGTAACTGAATCATGCGGTCAGTGGGCGTGATTTCTCCCGGCTGGATAGCCGGATCGATCAGTCCAAGTCCCGTTGCGTATAACTCGATCACCTCGCCGGGTCTCGCCGCACGAGAGCCAGGGATGTCGAGACCTTCGGCAACAGGCGTCGCGGTCCCGCCAACTCGCGCGGCGATGCTGGTTCCGTTGAAGGTGAAGAACCGCGGTGCGACGGTCTGCAGCGTCGCGGTTGCGACGTCGCTACGCATTTCGTTGCTGCGACCAGGGTTTGCGATCACTCGCACCTGCACCGGACCGGTAACGGCCGGCATCTGTGCGTTGATCTGATCCTGCTGCGCATACATAACAGGGACCCTTTGGTTATTCACCTCTACCGCGACGCAGCCGAGTTCGCTAGGAAAGCGGTTGTCAGTGACATCGCCAGGTCCTACCAGGCGCTTGATCCCGGAAAGGGTGAGGTTGGCTCCCTTGATCGTGAACAAGGCTCCTTGCCCTATGCTCGAGCCGAAGGCCGCGCCGTCCTGGACGTGGCTGATCTGAGGACGTTGGGTGATTCCGCAGGGAGTTGCGGGGTCGAGCGCAACCTCGACTCGCGTGTTGTAAATGCGGTCGCCACTGGGGCTCTGATTGTTGTTTGCTGCATTCCCGGATACGAAGAAGGCAATTCGGCCAACCTCGGCAGCCGGCGGCGTCCATTCGATATCGAAGGTCTTCGAGCCGTTAGCGCCCCCACTGGTAGTCGAGAGTACCGTGTGACTGGCGTATTCGACAGCATCGCCGCATGGGGCGTTTGCACCGTTCGGAGCGCAGCGAACCCGGATACTCTCATTCGCTGTGAAGGTGCCGGCCATCTGCGTCAGGTCGTTCACAGGACGCGCGGTCATCTGGAACCCCCAACGTTGGGCTTCCGGATGAAACACGGTCACGCGAATGGTCTGCGTGACGCCAGGTCGATAAGGTTGAACTTCAACCGTTAGTCGGCCACCAGGAGGATTCAGTTCGAAGGTCGAGTGACAGACGCGGCAGGTTGCGCCGTTATCTTCAAACGGCACACCGGATCGGCGGATAGGAGGGCCTGAGGAGATGGCCCAGCCAGCGATAGGAGCGGCAAGACACACTGCTACTGTCAGTTTGAGAGATCGAGTGATCATGGCCGATCTCCTTATCGTTCGATAGTTACAAAAACGTTGTCAGACGATTGGACACCACCGATTTCAGCTCGGAGACGAACGTCTCCATTCGGGATGTCCGGAACGCGCACGTTGTACTGATAGAGACCCGGCGAGATCAGGAAGCCCTGGCCGCCAACGATCTCTGCCTGTGTGTCGCCGAAGCGGATGATTGCCGTGCCACTGACAGGAGCAGCCGTGAAGCGCGCTGTCGAGGCATCCACCGCCGGATTGGTCGGCCCAAAACCGGAGCCGAAAAGCTGTACGACTTCACCAGGCTTGAATCCTCGCGCAACACCCGTGGCGATTCCAGCGCGGCTGATTAACTCGCCTGCGGGCGTGACACCCACAGCGAACAGCCTGTTGCCGTCTCGGAACGGAGCAACGATGGATGGAAGGACGGCCGATTTGCGAACCGTGATCGGATCGCTTTCGCCGGCACTGGTTGTGACCCGCACCTGAACGTCTCCGGTTGCGTCATCCGTCGGTGCCAGGATGTTAATCTGGGTCGCGCTGACGAAGTAGACTGCAGCCGGCTTCCCGTTTACGGTCACGCGAACGCCGTCGATGGATTGTGGCAGTGTGTTGGCATTGAACTCGGGCGTGCCCTGCTGGAATGCCGCCTCGTTGTCCCAGGTCTTATTGCCAGAGGCGAAGTTCTGACCGAAGATCGCGATCCAGGTACCGCTGGCGACTCCCGCAAGACCGTTGAAGTTTTCCGAAACTCCACCTTGACTAATGGCAGGGCGCTGTCCTCCACCAGAGGCCTGCGGGGTCAACGTGACATTGGCGGTGTAGATGTGATCACCGGATTGTGTCCCGTTGCCGTTGGCCGCATTGGTAGCCACGTAAATGCGAACCTCACCTGACGCGGTGGCAGGGGCGGTCCACTGGAAGCTAATGGTGTTCGTCGAGAACGGGCTAGTGTGCTCGATGAACTCGATTGATGCTGAGGACGGGCATCCCCCCGACGGACGCTCACGTCCGTCTTCGCATTGCACAAATTGTTGAGAACCCGGCACGAAAGTGCCGGCTTGGGCTGTCCGCTCGTTACTAGCCAGGCGAGCCGACGCCTGAAAACCATAAGCCCGCGCATTTGCATCCGTGATGGTCAGTGTGATTCGTTTTGTCCCACCCGGCGTGTAGGTGTTTCCGCCGTCCACGGCAATGGCGACGTTTCCACCACCACCGTTCACAGCGGTGCCAACATGGCAGCCGACCTGGTTGCAGGTCTGGTCACCGGGTGCCCCGGTTACCCGAGGCGGAGGACCGCCCGAGTATGCCAACAGGACAATTGGCACGATTGCCAACCCTGCGGCACACTTCAAGAGAGTTGCTTGGCCAAAGCGTTTCATAGAGTGTTTTAACCCCAACAAGAGATTTAAAACGCGGATGCCCTTGATTCTAACCCACTAGAGCTAGTGCTTTTCGGGCCGTTGTACTAACCGGGAGGGTTAGCCGATCCAGAGCCGTGAGCCATCGCATGCCTTCGGGCGTGCCGTCCACGGATGCGCTGCGAATCGAGAAGCGGTAGCTCCGGTTCATGATCGTGTGACGAAACGAAGCCAAATCCTCGCTGGTAGACACCTCGGGTAAGTGTTGTGGCTCCGGGAGCTCCCAGAAGCCTCCAAGGTGCCGGGCTTCGGGCGGGCGCTGCCAGAAGAGAATGTCCGAGTCGCGGCGTACGATGAGCAGGGTTCGATCGTGTCGAACCATCTGCTTCTTCTTGGATTTAACTGGGAGGTCCCGGTGGCGTCCGGCGCATTGCGCCTGGCAGTGCTCGCGCACGGGGCAAAGGATACAATGCGGATCTTCGGGGAGGCAGAGCGTGGCGCCGAGCTCCATGATCGCCTGGTTGTACACGCCCGGTTGGTGGCGATCGAGCAGGTGATCAGCGATCTGCTGAAAGTGCGCTTTTGCGCTTGCGAGGGACAGATCCGTTGGATCGCAGGTCAGCCTGGACAGCACGCGTAGCACATTGCCGTCGACTACGGCGTTAGGGAGGTCGAACGCTATGCTGGCTACTGCTGCAGCTGTGTATTCGCCAACACCTGGAAGGCTGAGAATCTCTCCGTAATTTCTCGGAAATTGACCGTCCATCTCGCGCGCGGCCTTTTGCAAATTGCGAGCACGGTGGTAATAACCGAGTCCGCTCCATGCTGCAAGCAGGTCAGGCTCCGGCGCCTCGGCCAGGGCCTCGATCGTGGGGAAACGCTGCAGAAACCGCTCGTAGTAGGGAATCACGGTGGCGACCCTCGTCTGCTGCAGCATGATCTCACTGACCCAGATCTGGTATGGATCGCGAGTCCGCCGCCACGGCAGATCGCGATGGTGCCGCAGATACCACTCGATGAGATCGCGACGGAAGTTTTCGATGGATCGAAGCCCGGGGTAGTCCAATCTCTTAGACTAAAGAATAGTGGAAGAGTCCCTCCGGATCCGCGGGGCGCGGGTTCACAATCTCAAGAACATTTCGCTCGATATTCCCCATAACCAGCTGACGGTGGTGACTGGTGTGTCCGGGTCCGGGAAGTCGTCGTTGGTGTTCGACACCATTTACGCGGAGGGGCAGCGGCGATACGTGGAATCGCTCTCGGCTTACGCCCGGCAGTTCCTCGAGCGCATGGAGAAGCCCGACGTCGACGAGATTCAAGGGATTGCTCCGCCGATTGCCATCAAGCAGAAGAACCAGACCCGAAACCCGCGATCGACGGTCGCTACCTCGACCGAGCTGTACGACTTCATGCGGCTGCTCTATGCGCGTGTCGGCCGCACCTTCTGCCCGAACTGTGGAACCCAGGTTCGCCGGGACACAGTCGATCAGGTTGCCGAGACGATGCTCAAGGAGCCGGAGGGATCGCGCTGGTATTGCCTCTTCCCTGCCCTGCCGCACACTCCTGCCGGAACGAAGCCAAATCCGCAACAGATTCGCGATCACCTGTTTGATCTGAGGCGCAAGGGATTCACTCGGCTTTATCAGAATGGACGGACCTTCGAGTTCTCCACGCCGGAGTCATTGCTCGACATTGATTTTCAAAAGCCGGTATATGTGCTGGTCGACCGCATTGTGCTGGGTCCGGATCTTCACAGCCGCATCGTAGACACGCTGGAGATCTGTTATCGCGAGTCAGGAGAGATTCTCTTCGAGATGGTCGGGGCGGAACCGCCAAGGACACTTCGGTTCAGCGAGCAGTTTGCGTGTAAGACCTGCGGCATGACCTTTGTCGATCCTCAGCCGAATCTGTTCAGCTTCAACAACCCCTTCGGCGCATGCCCAAAGTGCCAAGGCTTCGGGAACACGATCGACTATGACATGGATCTGGTGATCCCTGACACTAGCTTGTCGATCAATGCGGGCGCAGTGGACCCATGGACGAAGCCTCAGTACACGTGGGGGCTCGAAGAGTATGGTCCGAAGCTGCAGAAGAAGGTCCGCCTTGATGTGCCGGTCTGTGAACTCGACGACCGGGAGCGCGCGCACC